>DATDIH010000218.1:0-39291 GCA_036521155.1 Streptosporangiaceae bacterium | reverse complement strand
GGCGTGCTCCTGATCGGGACCACCCGGCGGGACGGATCGGCCCGGATCAGCGGGGTGGAGCCGCTGATCATGGACGGTGAGCTGTGGCTGTCGATGATGCCGGGATCGGCCAAGGTGGCCGACCTGGACCGGGACCCGAGGATCCAGTTGCACAGCATCATCAGCGGCCCGGAAGCCGCCATCGAGATCAAGCTGCGCGGCACCGCCCGGCGCGAGCATGACCGGGAGGTTCAGGAACGGTACGCCGGCAAGGTCACCGACGAGCTGCCCTGGGCGCCGGTGGTGGGTGACTTCGCGCTGTTCGCGGTGGACATAGACGAGGTGACCTACGTCGGGTTCGCCCCGGAGAGCGGCGACCAGCACGTGGCCCGCTGGCCCCAGGGTGAGGAGTACCTGCGCCCCGCGACCAGCCCGACCAAGCTCGGGGCCAGGCGGCCGGTGCGGCGAGTGCTCAGCGCGGCGGGGCCGGCCCCCGGCTGACCGCGCTCGGACGTTCCCGCTAGCCCGTGACCACGGGCAGCAGGACCGCCGAGGGGCGGTCCGGGTCGTGGTGCACGGTCTGCTCGGCGACCTGCAGGGTGGTGGCGGTGGCCAGCGACTCCCCGGTGCCCGGGTTCCGGGCGAACCGGGGGTGGGCGCCGCTGGAGACCTGAAGCCGGATCCGGTGCCCGGCCGCGAACCGGTGCGCGGTTGGCCACAGGTCGACCAGCACCGGGCCGGGCCCTGGGCCTGGCACCGGGCCGGGCGCTGAGCCGGCCAGGCGGATCAGGCCGTCGGTCACGTTGACCGAGCGGCCCTTGGGGTCGACGTCGCACAGGCGGGCGAAGAAGTCGGTGTGGGCCAGCGTGGAGGTGGCGTACAGCTCGGCCCGGACCGGACCGGTGATCTCGACTTCGGCGGCCAGCGGCCCGGTGCTGTAGGTGAGCACGTCCGGGCGGGCTTCGAGTTCGCGGTTGTCCTTGGGCCCGGAGCTGGGGCCGGTGCTGGTGCCGCCGACCGCGGGGGTGGGCTCGGCCGGGTCGTAGCGGTACTGGTCGGGCTCGCTGACCGGCGGCGCATCCTCGGCCAGGCCGCCGTGGGCCTGCAGGTGCCAGCGCCGCACGGTGGCGGGCGGCGGCCAGTCCGGCTGGTGGCGGGGCCCGCCACCGCCCATGACCTCGAAGCTGACCGGAGGCTTGGGCTGGAGCGGCTGCTGCCGCAGGTGGACGCCGAACCATTCCAGCGCATCCTGCAGGGACGCACGGAACAGGCCCGGGCTGGCGTGCCGCCAGGGCCCGATGTGCAGCCGCACCAGCTGGTCACCGTCCCGCAGGGCCTGATAGTCGGCCAGCATCTGCGGGAGGAAGGCGTCGTACCAGCCCGCGGTCATGGTGACCGGGACGCCGAGATCGGGCAGGAGCGAGCGGAAGTCGGTCGGAGCCCAGTACGGGTCGTCGGGCCCGGTGTGTTCGAGCCAGTCCCGGTAGAAGCCGACCGGGTGGCCAACCGCCACGGTGTCGGCGTCCAGCAGCGGCAGGTGGTCCAGGGCCGGGCCCAGGGCCCGGCGGCCCCGAAGCATGGCCAGCTTGGAGCCTTCCTGCTGGCTGACCACGCCGTAGGCCCAGTTCAGCGCCCGGTCCAGGGCGAACGAGCCGCCCGGGAAGTAGCCGGCCCGCCGGTCGGCACCCCAGACCGCGAGCGACATGGCCTTGAGCTGGGGCGGCCGGGTCGAGGCCAGGGCCTGCTGGGTGAAGCTCAGGTAGCTGGCCCCGAACGTGCCAAGCTCCCCGTTGGACCAGGCCTGGTCCGTGATCCAGTCCGCGGTGGCCCGGCCGTCGCCGGCTTCGGCGTCGAAGTCGATCTCGCCGCCGGACCCGAAGGTGCCCCGGGTGCTCTGCACGACCGCGTGGTAGCCGCGTTCGGCGAAGAACCTGGCCAGGCCACCGCCGGTGGCGATGCTGCGGCGCCCGTACGGAGTCCGGATCAAGATTGCGGGCCGCGGGCCGGCCGGACGGGCCAGGTACAGGTCGGTCAGCAGGCTCGTCCCGTCCGGGGCCGGGAGCGCCACGTCCGGCCGGACCTCCACGTCCCGGGTCAGCGCCGGGGGCAGCCCGAGCAGTCTCCCGAACACGCGCGACACCAGCGGCATACGGGGGATTTTAGTCCCGCCTCGTCCGGGCCCGCGTGCCGCTTCTTGCTGTTATCAGCCGAGGGCCTGGCGCAGCAGCGGGACCGCGGCTTCGGCCCAGCGGCCGACCGGGCCGGCCAGCTCGCCGAACTCGGGCTCGGTCACGTACAGGCCGCGGGTGGGCACGGCCGCGCCCAGCTCGACCAGCAGCGGCCGCAGGTGGACCTCGACGGCCAGCGTGTGGATGGGCGCGGCGCCGGTCATCAGCGGCACCGCCACCGACCCGGCCAGGCCGTTGTTCCCGTAGCGGTCGAAGAACGCCTTGAGCAGGCCGGTGTAGGTCGCCTTGTAGGTGGGCGACGCGGCGATGATCAGGCCGGCCGAGGCGACCTGCTGGGTCAGCTCGGTCAGCCGGGGCGCGCCCCAGTCGAACAGGTCGCCGGCGTGCTCGGCCAGGTCCACCACCAGGTGCCCGGCGTCCGGAGCCAGCTCGGCGGCGAGCAGGTCGGCCAGGGCGGTGGCCACATTCAGCGTCCGTGACGCGGGCTTGGGGTTGCCTACCACCACGGCGATGCGCACGGTGCCTCCTCGATCGGCGGACTGGTGTTCAGGATCATGATGCCGCAGCGGGCGCGGCGCCGGACGTGGGGGCGAACGGCGTGACGTTGGGTGTGCCGTCCACGGCCTCGGGCGCCGGGTGCTGCCACACGCCGCGGGCGGCCAGGATCGGCAGCACGCCCTCGCCGAACCAGTAGGCCTCCTCCAGGTGCGGGTACCCGGACAGGATGAACTCCGAGATGCCCAGCTGGGCGTACTCCTCGATCCGGTCGGCGACCTCGGTGTGGCTCCCGACCAGGGCGGTACCGGCCCCGCCGCGGACCAGGCCCACCCCGGCCCACAGGTTGGGTGAGACCTCGAGGCCGTCGCGGCGGCCGCCGTGCAGTTCCCGCATCCGGCGCAGGCCCTCGGACTCGCTGGTGGCCAGGCCCTCCTGGACCTGGCGGATCATCGCCTCGTCGACCCCTTCGATCAGCCGGTCGGCCTGCCGCCAGGCTTCCTCGGCGGTGTCGCGGGTGATGATGTGCAGCCGGATGCCGTGCCGGACCGTCCGGTTCTGCCCGGCGGCCAGGCCGTCGATCCAGCGGAGCTTCTTCCCGACCGCTTCCGGGGGCTCGCCCCAGGTCAGGTAGACGTTGGTGTGGCGGGCGGCGACCGGGCCGGCCGCGGCTGACGACCCGCCGAAGTACAGATCGGGCACGGGGTCCGGCAACTGGGCCAGCCGCGCTCCCTCGACCCGCAGGTAGCGGCCTTCGAAATCGACGGTCTGGCCGGCCCAGAGCCGGGACACGATGTCCAGGAACTCATCGCAGCGTTGGTAGCGGGCGGTCTTGTCCTCGAAGTCGCCGTAGGCGCGCTGCTCGGCCGACTCCCCGCCGGTGACCACGTTGAGCAGCAGCCGGCCCCGCGAGTAACGCTGGAACGTCGCGGCCATCTGCGCCGACAGCGTGGGCGAGATCAGGCCTGGCCTGAACGCGACCAGGAACTTCAGCCGCTCGGTGACCTCGGTCAGCATGGCCGTGGCCAGCCAGGCGTCCTCACACCAGGCCCCGGTCGGGGTGAGGGCGGCCTCGAAGCCGAGCTGCTCGGCGCTGCGCGCGATCTGGCCCAGGTAAGGCAGGGTGGCCGGGCGGATGGCCCCGGCTGCGCCGGTGGCCACGCCGTGGCCGCCGCCGACGATGTCCCGCCCGTCGCCGTTGGTCGGCAGAAACCAGTGGAACCGCAGTGACATCGGCTTCCCTTCTCAGGTCAGGCCCGCCCGTGATGGCTATATTTCCGGTTAGTTTAGTGGATTTGAAGGATAGCGGACCTGCTCGCTGACGACCGGGGGGCAGTTGAGAAGTCGTGGCTTCGGGGGTTACGTTCCAATTCATGAACCTCCGCGAGATCCGCCAGCTCATTCAGTTGGAACCGGTCGAGCTGGACATCGTGAAGCGGCGCCTGAGCCACTGCCACGACGTCGGTGACTTGCGGCGGAGCGCCCGGTGGCTGATCCCGCGGCCGGTCTTCGACTACGTGGACGGCGCCGCCGACGAGGAGATCAGCATGGCCGCCAACGGCGCGGCCTTCCGGCGCTGGCGGTTCCGTCCGCGGGAGATGGTGGACGTGGCCCGGGTGGACACCAGCACCCAGATCCTGGGCCGGCCCGCGTCGCTGCCGCTGGGCCTGGCCCCGACCGGGTCGACCCGGATGATGCACCCGGACGGGGAGCCGGCCGTGGCCCGGGCGGCGGGCCGCCGGAACCTGCCGTACACCCTGTCCACCATGGGCAACACCTCGATCGAGGACCTGGCCGCGGCCGCGCACGCGGCGGGCCAGGACGAGATCTGGTTCCAGCTGTACGTGATGAAGGACGAGGCGCAGACCCGGGACCTGGTCCAGCGGGCGGCCGGGAGCGGGTACCGGGTGCTGGTGCTGACGGCGGACACCACGGTCACCGGCTTCCGGACCCGGGACGAGCGGAACGGGCTGATCATGCCGCCCGCGCTCACGCTGGGCACGATGGCCCGGATCGGCGGCCGGCCCGCCTACTGGGCCCGGATGCTGGCCCGTCCGGCCATCACGTTCGCCAACTTCCCGCCCGGGCACGAGGCGCGGACGGTGGCCGAGAGCATCGGCAAGTTCAGCTCCAGCATCACCTGGGACTACCTGGCCGAGCTGCGGGCCAGCTGGCCGGGTCAGCTGGTGGTCAAGGGGCCGCTGGGCGCGGCCGACGCCCGGCGGGCGGTCGAAGCCGGCGCCGACGGCATCCAGCTGTCCAACCACGGCGGCCGCCAGCTGGACCGGGCCATCGCCCCGATCGACCTGGTCGCCGAGGTCCGCGAGGCCGTGGGCCCCGGGCCGGCGGTGCTGGTCGACTCCGGGATCCGGCACGGCGCCGACCTGGCGGTGGCGGTGGCCCTGGGCGCGGACGCGGGCCTGGTCGGCCGGGCCTACCTGTACGGCCTGATGGCCGGGGGCGAGCCGGGGGTGGACCGGGTCCTGGAGCTGCTGGCCGCTCAGTTCAAGCGGGCCATGCAGCTGCTCGGCGTCACCTCCGTGGCCGAGCTGCGCAAGGAGGGCCCGAACCTGCTCACCCGTTCCTGAGGAGGCGAATTCCATGACCGAGCTCCCCGTGGTGCGGGCGCCGCGGATCCCGGTGACCGACACCTACCACGGCATCGACGTCACCGAGGACTACCGGTGGCTGGAGGACGCTACCGCCGGCGAAACCATCCCCTGGACCAGGGCCGAGCAGGACCGCTGCCGCGTCTACTTCGATTCGATTCCCTGGCGGGGCGCGCTGCGGGCCCGGGTCGAGGAACTGCTGCGGTCGGAGCGAACGGCCTACCAGCGGCTGGGGTCCGGCGGCGGCGTGTTCTTCGCGCTGAAGACGCAGACGCCCCGGCAGCAGCCGTTCCTGGTCGCACTGACCGACCTCGACGATCTCGCCACCGAACGGGTCGTGGTGGATCCGGTGGTCATCGACCCGTCCGGCGAGACCACCATCGACTTCTTCGTGCCGAGCCCGGACGGCAGCAAGGTCGCGGTCTCGCTGTCGGAGCACGGCAGCGAGGACGGGGCCCTGCACGTCTTCGACGTGGCCAGCGGAAAGGCCGTCGACGAGCCCATCCCGCACGTGAACCTGATGGGCGGGTCGGTGGCCTGGCGCCACGACGGCGCCGGGTTCTGGTACACGCTGTGCGCCGACCCGGCGGGCTTCCGGCAGCAGGTGTGGTTCCGCCTGATCGGTGACCCGGGTGAGTCCGGCGGCCCCGGGGACCGCCTGGACCTGGCGGGCCCGTTCGCCGACGAACGAATCGCGGAGAACTTCCTGTCCACGTCGCCCGACGGCCGCTGGGTGATGGACCGGGTGCAAAAGGGCGACGGGGGTGAGTGGCAGATCTACCTCCGGGACGCCGGCGCCGGCGGTCCGTGGTGGCCGGTGGCCGACATCGCCGACAAGTGCGTGCGGGCCGTCCTGGGCGCGGACGCCCTGTACCTGCTGTCGCTGCGGGACGCCCCGCACGGCAAGCTGCTCCGCCTGCCGCTGACCGTGGGCACCACGGTCGCCGCGGCCCGCGAGATCGTGCCCGCCGGAGCCACGGTCATCGAAGACCTGGCCGTGACCAGCGGCACCGTGTGGGTGGTGGACATGGACGGCGGGCCGCAGCAGGTCCGCGCCTTCGACGGCACTGGCCGCCCGCGCCCTCCGGTGGAGATCCCGCCGCTGAGCTCGGTGTCGTCGCACCGGGATGGCCTGTCGGTGCTGGGACCGGACCTGATCGCCTGGCCGTGCGAATCCTTCACCGAGCCGGCCACCTGGTGGGTGGCGGCGCGTGGCGAAGCACCCCGGTCCACCGCCCTGAAGGCGACGGCCCCGGCCGACCTGTCCGGCTACCAGGTGACCCGGGAGTTCGCGACGTCCAAGGACGGGACCCGGATACCCCTGAACGTGATCGCCGCCCCGGGCACGCCCCGGGACGGAACCGCACCGGCGCTGCTCACCGGGTACGGCGGCTACGGCATCTCGCTGGTGCCGCGCTTCGATCCCGAGCTGCGGCTGTGGCTGGAGCAGGGCGGGGTCTACGTGGTGGCCAACATCCGCGGCGGCGGCGAGTACGGCGAAGAGTGGCATCACGCCGGCCGGCTCACCAGCAAGCAGAACTGCTTCGACGACTTCATCGCCTGCGCCGATCACCTGCACGACACCGGGATCACCCATCGCGATCGGCTGGCGATCATGGGCGGGTCCAACGGCGGACTGCTGATGGGGGCCGTGCTCACCCAGCGGCCGGACATCGCCCGGGCCGTCCTGGCCGCGGTGCCGGTGATGGACTCGCTGCGCTCCGAGACCACCACCAACGGGGGGTTCAACGTCCCCGAGTACGGCACCGTGACCGATCCCGGGCAGTTCCGGGCCCTGCTGGCCTACTCGCCGTACCACAACGTGGTCGACGGGACGGCCTACCCGGCCGTGCTGCTGACCGCCGGGGAGCACGACACCCGGGTCGAGGCCTGGCACCCCAAGAAGATGACGGCCCGGCTCCAGCAGGCCACCGCCTCGGACCGGCCGGTGCTGCTACGGCTGGAATCCGGCGGCCACCTGGCCGGGTCCCTGGACCAGGTCATCGACGCGAGCACCGACTGGCACGCTTTCCTCTTCGACCAGCTGGGACTTTGCTACCGTCCGGTCAGCCGGGCTTGAGCGTGCTGGCCAGGCCGTCGAGGAGCCAGTCCAGGATTTGATCGAAGGTGGGGAACTCGGCCGCACCACGGAGCGGATCGGCGGCCCAGCGGGAGAAGTGCGGGTGGGTGCCCGCGGCGGCGACCCGCTGCAGGTAGGGGGCTGCCGCGCGGCCGAGGTCGGCATCGGTGGCCAGGCCGGTGCGGGCCCGCATGGCCTGTTCCTCCAGCAGCGCCAGCCCTGAGCCCAGGACCTGGCCGAACACCGCGGACACGAAGCCCATCCGGGTCGCCGCGTCCAGGCCGAGCGGATCCAGCTCGGCCAGGGCGTGGTCGTAGACGCTGAGCGCGTGCGGGCCCAGTGGCGGCCGGCTGAAGGCCAGCCGGGCGAACCAGGGATGCCGCCGCACCGCGGCCCAGGCGCTGGTGCCCAGGCCGCGCAGGGCGGGCCGCCAGCCATCGCCGCGGGGCACGGTGATCTGCCCGTACACCTGGTCGGCCATGAGGTCGGACAGCCCGTCCTTGCTGCCGACGTAGCGGTAGAGCGCCATCGGGCTGCGCACCCCCAGCTCGGCGGCGAGGGCCCGCATGGTGATCTCCCCCGAGGCCTGCCGGTCGGCCAGGTCGACGGCGGCGGCCACGATCCGGTCCCGGCTCAGCTGGGGGGTGGCGCGGGGCGGAGGGGGCTCATCGAACCAGACCATGGCCGCACCCTACCAATGAGTGTACGTTGTACATATGAATGGACAGCGTACACAGAGAGGCCAGGAGAGCCTGGAGGGTTCGGCGGGAGTGGCGGGGCAGGCTGAGGTGCTGGTCGCCGGGGGCGGCCTGGCCGGGTTGACCGCGGCGTTGCTGCTGCGCCACCACGGGGTGGACGTGACCCTGGTCGAGAAGCGCCCGGCCACCTCGCCGCAGCCCAAGGCACGGCGCTTCCACATGCGGAGCATGGAGATCTTCCGTGAGCTGGGGCTGGCGGGCCTGGTCCACGAGGCCGCGCGCGGGCTGGCCGGGCACGATCACATGGCGGCCGGCCGGACCCTGGCCGAGGCCAGGCAGCTGCCGCTGTTTCAGCCGCCGGCCGGGGCGGACGGGCCGGTCGAGGTGAGCCCGGAGCTGCCCTGCCTGATCGCCCAGGACACGCTGGAGCCGGTGCTGCGCCGGGCCGCCGAGCAGGCCGGGGCCATCGTGCGGTTCGGCACCGAGCTGCTGGGTTTCGGCCAGGACGAGACCGGGGTGACCGCGGCCCTGACCGGCGGTGAGTCACTGCGGGCCCGGTACCTGGTCGCGGCCGACGGCGCGCACAGCCCGGTGCGGGCAGCGCTGGGCATCACCCGGTCCGGGCCTGGCTTCACCGGCGGGCCCATGGTCAGCGTGTACTTCCGGGCCGACCTGGGCGCGGTGGTCCGGGGCCGGGAGTTCAACCTGTGCCAGATCGAGCACCCGGACGCGCCCGGCGGCCTGGCCTCGGTGGACGGGCGGCTCCGCTGGGTGTTCATGAGCCCGGGCGCGGCCCAGGGCCGGGACTGGCCCGGGGACTGGCCCAGCGTGCTCCGCACCGCGCTCGGGGTGACCGCCCCGGACCTGGAGGTCCTCAGCGTGCTGCCGTGGCGGAGCGAGATGCGGGTGGCCGACCGGTACCGGGACGGCCGCGTGTTCCTGGCCGGTGACGCGGCCCACGTGATGCCGCCGTTCGCGGCCAGCGGGGCCAACACCGGCCTGGCCGACGGGCACAACCTGGCCTGGAAGCTGGCCGCGGTGCTGCGTGGGCAGGCCGGGGACGCACTGCTGGACAGCTATCACGCCGAACGCCGCCCGGCCGGCTGGTTCGCGGCCGACCAGTCGGCCCGGCGCACCGGGGACCTGCGGCGGCCGGGGGCTGGCGGTGACGGTCTGGCTCATCCGTATGTGCTGGGGGCGGGCGGTTTCCAGTACCCGGCCGGCGCGCTGGCTGGGGATCCGTTGAGTGATCCGGAGCCGGTGACCGAGTTCCGGCCGGTGGGGCGGGTCGGGACCCGGGTGCCGCACCGGTGGCTGGACGTGGAGCGCCGGCGTTCCACGATCGACGTGGCCGGGCCGGGCTGGGCCGTGCTCCAGGGGCGGGACGACCTGGGGTTCCTGCCGGCCGGTCAGTTCCTACTGCTGCGGCCCGACCACATCGTGGCCTGGCGCGGCTCGAGCAGCGCGGCCGCCGAAGGAGCCCGCGGGGCCCTGCTTATGGGGCAGCCGGTATTGGTGTGACTTCTGAGGCGCCGTGCCCATCCCGGTGGGGCGACGGCTACGAGGGTGAGCGGGGTGGCAGGGGCGGGCGGGCTCGGGAGGGGCGGGTGGAGAGGTCCGGAGGGGCCGCCGCGGGGTGGGTGGCCAGGGCTTCCAGGGCCAGGCGGACCGCGGTCTCGAGCTGGGGGTCGCGGCCGCTGGCCCAGTCGTCGGGGGTGATGAACACCTCGACGTCGGGGTCGACGCCGTAGTTCTCCACGTTCCAGCCCCACTCGCTGAACCAGTAGGCGTAGCGGGGGACGGTCATCCGGGTGCCGTCCACCAGCTGGTGGCCGGGCATGCCGTCGATGCCGATGACTCCGCCCCAGGTGCGGGTGCCGACCACCGGGCCCAGGCCCAGCGAGCGGATGGCCCCGGTCACGATGTCGCCGTCGGAGCCGGCGAACTCATCGGCCAGGGCGACCACCGGGCCGCGCGGGGCGTCGCCCGGGTAGCTCTCCGGCTGCAGGCCACGGGGCATGTCCCAGCCGATCACCCGCCGGGCCAGCTTCTCCACCACCAGCTGGGACACGTGCCCGCCGCGGTTGCCGCGGGCGTCGAAGATCAGCCCGTCCCGCCGCATCTCCGTGCGCAGGTCGCGGTGGAAATGGGCCCAGCCCTCCCCCATCATGTCCGGGATGTGCAGGTAGCCCAGCCGGCCCTCGCTCAGCTCCCGGACCAGCTGGCGGCGGCCCGCCACCCAGTCCTGGTAGCGCAGCCGCCGGTCGTCGCCGAGCGGGACGACCACGACCCGGCGCGGCGGGTCGCCGGGCCGCCGGACGGTCAGCTCGACCGGCTGGCCGACGGTCCCGGCCAGCCGCGGTCCCGGCCCGGCCGCGGGATCCAGCGGCTGCCCGTCCACGGCCAGCAGCTCGTCACCGGGGTCGATGGCCACGCCCGGGGCGGCCAGCGGGGACAGGGCCTTGGGGTCGGACGACTCTCCCGGCAGGACCCGGGCCACCCGCCAGCTGCCGTCGCCGCTGCGTTCCAGGTCGGCGCCGAGCTGGCCGACGGCCGCGGCCCGGCCGCCGCCCCGGCGGGCGCCGGCCCCGTCACCGGCCTGGACCACGTACGCGTGCGAGGTGGCCAGCTCGCCGAACACCTCCCACAGCAGGTCGGCGAAGTCGCTGGCCCCGCTGATGCGGTCCAGCAGCGGGCGGTACTGGTCCAGCACCCCGTCCCAGTCCAGGCCGGCCAGGTCCGGGGCCCAGAAGTCCCGCCGCATCAACCGGCCCGCCTCCTCGTAAGCGTGCCGCCAGAGCGCGGCCGGGTCGGCCAGGAACCGGGCCCGGGACAGGTCGACGGTGATGTCGTCGCTGTCGTCGTCGCCGTTGCGGTGCTTGCGCTCGGACGGCAGCAGCGTCAGCGCGCCGTCGTCGCTGACCAGCAGGCGGGTGCCGTCGCCGCTGACCGTGTACCAGTCGAGCTCGTCCACGATCGTGCTGCACTTGCGCCGGAGCAGGTCGTAGCGTTCCAGGGACGGCTGGGGCTGGTCGTCCCACGGGTCGGCCGCGCTCTCTCCCAGCGCGCCCGAGACCGGATCGCGCAGCCAGGCCAGGCCACCCTTGACCGCGGCCAGCGAGGAGTACCGGCCTTCCTCGACGGGCACCCGGACCACCCGGGACGCGAGTCGTTCAGTGTCGACGACCAGGGAAAGACCTTCGATCAATGATGAATCGTCCGGCTCACTGGATCGCGGATCAGCCGGCCGGCCCTCGGGCAGCGGCGCGAACGGGGACGGGGTGCTGGCGGCCAGCGTCACCAGGTAGGGACGGCTGCCGTACGGGAACGACAGGTCGAAGAAGTGCGCGTCGTACACCGGGTCGAAGTCGCGCTTGGACAGAAAGGCCAGGTAGCGGCCGTCCAGGGTGAACACCGGGTTGGTGTCGGCGAACCGGCCGTCGGTGACGTCGAAGACCGACGTGTCGTCGCGGCGGGCGATCCGGATCCGGCGCAGCGGCTGCGGCCCCGGCTGCGACCAGGCCAGCCAGGTCGAGTCCGGCGACCAGTTCAGGCCCTGGCAGCTTCCGTCGTCGGACGCGGCCAGCTCGGTCACGGTGCCGGACAGCAGCTCGACCAGGAACAACCGCCCGTCGCTGGCGGCGGCCGCGACCGCGGTGCCGTCCGGGGCCGCGGCCAGCCCGACCACGCTGCCCAGCTGGCCGTCGGCCAGCCGGCTGGGCTCGGGAGCGTCCGGGGACAGCAGGAACTCACATGCGTCCCGGCCGGTCGCGTCGCTGATCCAGGCCGCGCCGCCGTCCGGGCCGAGCACGACCGGCCGGCGGGCCCGGGCCGTGGGGTCCACGAACAGGGCCCGGGCCGGGCCGTCGCGGTGGGTCAGCCAGTGCACGGTGCCGCGCACCTCGACCACGCTGGCCCGGCCGGTCTGGTCACAGCTGATCGAGCCCAGGTGGTCGCGGGCCGAGATCAGCCGGGGCACCCGCGCCGTGGACGGCGAGGCGGCGGTCAGCTCCAGCGGGCGGGCCTGCCCGTCCAGGTCCTCCAGCAGCCAGATCTGGCCGGCCACGTGGTAGACGATGCGCTGCCCGTCGGTGCTCGGGTTCCGGGCGTAGAACCCGTCGTGGTCGGTGTGGCGGCGCAGCCCGGCGCCGTCGAGCGCGCACGAGTACAGGTTGCCGGTGCCCTCGTGGTCGGACAGGAACACCAGCCGGTCGCCGATGAGCATGGGGCTGGTGAGCTGGGTGGGCAGGCCGGCCAGGACCCGGGTGAACGACGGGGCGCCGTTGGTCTTGACCCAGATGCGGCCGGAAGTGCCGCCGCGGTAGCGCTTCCAGCGGGCGGGCTCATGCTGGGAACTGGTCAGCAGGGCGGTGACGTCCTTGGTCACGGCCAGGTCGCTGGCCGGGCCGAGCTCCAGGCGGCGCGGCGGCTCGCCGGTCAGCGGGATGGCGAAGGCCCAGGTGAGGAAGGCGGCGGGCTGGCCGGCGGCGCTGACCGCGAGGATCTCGCCGTCACCGGTCCAGCCGGCCACCCGGGTCTTGGGGTCACCCCACCAGGTCAGGCGGCGGTAGCCGGTGCCGTCCACCCCGGTCACGTAGACCTCGCTGGCCCGGTCGCGGCTGGTGGTCCAGGCCACCTGGCGGCCGTCCGGGGAGATCCGGGGGTGGCTCACGGCGGCGCCTTCGGCCGACAGCCGCCAGGCCTGCCCGCCGGAGGCCGGGGCCAGCCACACATCGTCGTCGGCGACAAAAGTGAGCAGGTCTTCGTGAAGGTGCGGATAGCGCAGATAACCGGCAGAGGTCACCCGGTAATCGTAAGGCGGCGGACAGTTCCCGGCTCAGAGCCAGCCGCGTTCTTCGGCGATGTGCAGGGCTTCGGTACGGTTGCGGGCCCCGGTCTTCTGGATACAGGCCGACAGGTAGTTACGGACCGTGCCCTCGGACAGGTAGAGCCGGCTGGCGATCTCGGAGATGAGCGACCCGTCGGCCGAGGCGGCCAGCACGTCCCGCTCCCGCGGAGTCAGCGGGTTGATGCCCTCGGCCAGGGCGGCGGCGGCCAGGTCGGGGTCGATGACCCGCTCCCCGGCCAGGGCCTTGCGGACCGCGGTGGCCAGCCGGTCCGGCGGCGAGTCCTTGACGATGAAGGCCGACACCCCGGACTGCATGGCCCGGCGCAGGAAACCGGGCCGGCCGAACGTGGTCAAGATGACGATCTTGACCTCGGGCTGGGCCCGGTGCAGCTGGCCGGCCGCGGCCAGGCCGTCCATGCCGGGCATCTCGATGTCCAGCAGGGCCACGTCGATGTCGTGCTCGGCGGCCGCCTTGACCACCTCATCGCCCCGCCCGACCTGGGCCACGACCTCCATGTCGGATTCGAACGACAGCAGCGCGGCCAGCGCCTCCCTGATCAGCGCCTGGTCGTCGGCGAGCAGGATACGGGTGGGCCGGGTCTCGTCGGCGGAGTCGCCCGGGCCGGCCGGGCCGGCTGGGCCGCCGTTCGGATCGCTGGAGGTCACGAGCGAACGCTAGCGTCCATGGCGGTGGCGGCGGGGCTGATAGGCACGGTTCCTGCTGGCTGATCCGAGGTGAGCGGCACCGTGGCCACCAGCCGGAAGCCGTGGCCGTCCCGGCCCGGGCCGGCCGAGAACCGGCCGCCGACCGCGGACAGCCGCTCGGACATGTTGTGCAGCCCGCTGCCGGTGCCGGTGCCATCGGCGGCGACCCCGCGGCCGTCGTCGGTGACCTCCAGGGACAGCTCGTGGCGGCGTTCGGTGAGCCGGATCCGGCAGTGCTGGGCGCCGGAGTGCCGGACCACGTTGGTGGCCGCCTCGCGCAGGCACCAGGCCAGCGCGGCCTCGGCCTCGCCGTCGAACGTCCCGGACCGGGTCATCAGGGCCGGGTCGTCGTCCAGCTGGATGGCGGCGGCCTCCATCGACGTGCGGGCGGTGATGATCTCGACCGCCAGCGTGGGCCGCCGGTAGCCGCTGACCGCCTCCCGGATGTCGTGCAGGGTCTGGCGGCTGACCCGCCCGATGTCGCCGAGCTCGGCGGCCACCGCGTCGACCTCGGGCGAGGCGGGCAACCGGGACAGCCGCTTGACGGCCAGCTCGGACTTGAGCGTGATCAGGGACAGCGACTGACCGGTCAGGTCGTGCATGTCACGGGCCAGCCGCAGCCGCTCCTCGTTGGCGGCCAGCTTGGCCACTTCGCCGCGGGCCTGGCGCAGCTGCTGGTTGAGCACGATCTGCATCTTGAAACCGATCATGGCGAAGCCGATCAGCGCCACCGGCAGCAGCTCACTCCACAGGTTGTCGGACGTGACGTGCTCGACCTCGGACAGCACCACGAAGGCGACCGTGCAGGCGGCCACCGCCAGCAGGGCCCGGCGCCGGTCCCAGATGATGAAGCCGACGGCGGCCGACACGTAGATGAAGATCGAGGTCCAGCCCGCGCCGTAGGCCAGGCTCATGGCCACGGCCAGCCCGGCCAGGGCCGCGAGCCCGACCCGGCCCCGGGTCCGGTTCTGCCACCAGATGCTGAGCAGAAACACGTAGAGCACGCAGAACGCCGCCACCAGGGCGACCGCGATCGCCTGGTACAGCGGGCTGTGATGGTACTTCACCTTGAACAGCTCGGCCACCGGCCCGATCAGGTAGATCAGCCAGACTCCGGAGAAGAACCAGCGCAGCACCACCCCGAGCTTGCCGCCGGCCAGCTTGGCGTCATCGGCTTCCGCGTAGGGCTCGGCGCACTCGTTTTCTGCCGCCATGATGGCCTCCTCACGTGCTCTTCTCATGCTGTCATGCCCAGCGGAGCGGCGGGCCCCCGTGGTCCCGCCGCTCCGCTGGTGGTCAGACCGTCTCGGCCGTGGCCCGGACCGAGACGATGGCCAGGGCCAGGAACGCGGCGAACCAGGCCGCGATCACAATGAAGGCGGTCATCGGGATCGACACACCGGCGATGATGTCGGTGCCGATCCGGGTGATCTGGTAGGTGGGGATGAACTTGGCGATGTCTTGCAGGAAGCCGCCGCTGACCGCGAACCACAGGCCGCCGAAGATCGACATGATCAGGTAGATGCCCATGGCGATGGGCTGCACAGTGTCGGGCATGAAGCGGTAGCCGATGGCGATGGCCAGGGCGGTGAAGGTCAGCGAGCCGATCCAGATCGCACCGAAGATCGCGAACCACTTCCACAGCTCCATGTGCACGCCCCCCTCGAACCGGCCCAGCAGCAGGACCAGCACCACGCTGGGGATGGTGAGCGCCATGGAGGCGGCGATCTTGCCGACCACGTAGGAGCTCGGGGGCAGCGGGGTGAGCCGCAACTGGCGGACCCAGCCGTCCTTGCGTTCCTGGGAGATCCGCTGGGAGTTGCCGGTCAGCGCGCCGCTGAACGCGCCCAGGGCGGCCAGAGCGATCATGTAGTAGGCGGCGTAGTCCACGCCGTAGGCGTGCGCGCCCTTCACCTGCGGCCCGAGGACCGCGTACAGGGCGACCGGGATGATCACCGTGAAGATGGCGTAGCGCTTGTTGCGGCGCAGCCGCATAACCTCGGCGCGGGCCAGGGCCAGGGTGTTCTTCATCGCATGCTCTCCTCAGCTTCGGCGAAGCTGGCGGCGGCCGGCTCGCTGTAGTTCTTGTCGTCTTCGGCGGTGATGGCCAGGAAGGCCTGCTCCAGGCCCAGGCTGGAGACTTCGAGGTCACGCGGCCGGTAGCCCGCGTCGAGCACCGCGTACAGGGTGCGGTCGGAGTCGGACGACTGGATCTGCACCTGGTCGTGCCGGATCTCCACGTTGACCAGGGCGGGCAGGCCGAGCAGGAACGGCTCGTCGATCTGGTCCAGGTGGAACGAGATGCGCTTGGCTCCGGCCCGGGACTTGATCTCGGCCGGCGTGCCGTCGGCCAGCAGGCGCCCCCGGTTGATGACGATGATCCGGTCAGCGGCCTGGTCGGCCTCTTCCAGGTAGTGGGTGGCGAACAGCAGGGTCTTGCCCTCGGCCACCTCGACCTTCATGTTGTCCCAGAAGGCCCGCCGGGTCTCCACGTCCATGGCCGTGGTCGGCTCATCCAGCACGATCAGGTCGCTGTCGCCCACGATGGCCAGCGCGAACCGGACCCGCTGGGTCTGGCCACCGGACAGCTTGTCCACTCGCTGGTCGGCGAACTTCTCGATCCCGGCCCGCCGCAGCGTCTGCTCGACCGGCTCCGGCTTGGGGTGGAAGCCGGTGACCAGCGTGACCAGCTCCCGGACGGTCACTTCCGGCATGAGCCCGCCGGACTGGAGCATGGCCCCGACCCGGCCCTCCTTGATCGCGTGGTACGGGTCCGACCCGAACATCGCGATCCGGCCGCTGGTCGGCTTGCGCAGGTCCAGCAGCATGTCCAGCGAAGTGGACTTGCCGGCCCCGTTCGGGCCGAGGAAGGCGACGGTCTCGCCGGGCCTCAGCTCCATGGTCAGCCCGTCCACGGCCCGGACCTTCCCGTAGGTCTTGCGCACGTTCTCGAACGAAACCACCGGAGTACCCGTGGCCCCCAGTCCCTGCGTCATGGTGTTCCTTCCGCGTCGTCACCCGCCCACCCCTGTCGGGCGGGTACTTACATTCCACTCGGCGGGCGGCCGGCGCGGCAGTGTCGTGCATCCCCGGCCCGTCATGACATGTGTCATGGCGGAGAGGGTGACGCGAGCGGTGACGCGGAACAGAATCCCAGTTCAGGGGGCTATCGGCCCACGGCGTAGCCCTGCATGCCGCGGGGGTTGGCGGCGGCGTAGAGCATGCCGTCGCGGCGGGCCACGGCGCTGACGCGGGCCAGCGACCAGGGCGGGGTGACCGTCACCTGGTGGCCGCGGCGGCGCAGATCGGCCACGGTGGCCTCGCCCGCGCGGGCCTCGATGTCGAGGCTGCGCGGGGCGGATTCGCGGGGGTAGAAGGACGACGGGAAGTGCCGGGTGTGGAACTCGGCGGCGTCGATGGCCTGCTGCAGGTTCATGCCGAAGTGCACGTGGTTGAGGAAGAACCACAGCGACCACTGGTCCTGCTGGTCGCCGCCGGGCGTCCCGAAGGCCAGGTACGGCTCACCGTCGCGCAGGGCCATACCGGGCGACAGCGTGGTCCGCGGCCGCTTGCCCGGAGCCAGCGTGGCGGGCAGGCCGGGATCCAGGGTGAACATCTGGGCCCGGGTGCCCAGGCAGAAGCCGAGGGCCGGGATGACCGGGGACGACTGCAGCCACCCACCGCTGGGCGTGGCCGACACCATGTTGCCCCAGCGGTCGGCGGTGTCCACGTGACAGGTGTCGCCGCGGCGCCCGAGCCCCATGGCCTGACCGGTCGGCTCACCGGTGCCCGGGTCGAGCGGGGGCAGGGCGCCCGGGTCCAGGCCGGGGTCGCCAGTGGCCCCGGCCGCCGGGGGCCGCGCGAACGCCGGAAGCCTGGGCTGGGGCCCGTCCGGTCCCAGCGGGGCGCCCGGGATCAGCTCGGCGCAGGCCTGCTCGCCGACCAGGCGGCGCCGCTGGTCCGCGTAGCCCGGGTCGAGCAGGGCCTGCATGGGCACGTCGGTGAACGCGGGGTCGCCGTACCAGGCCTCCCGGTCGGCGAAGGCCAGCTTGGCGCACTCGATCACGGTGTGGATGTACTCGGGACTGCCTGCCCCCATCCCGGCCAGGTCGAAGCCGGCCAGCAGGGCCAGTTGCTGCAGGAACACCGGGCCCTGACCCCAGGGCTGCGTCTTGCACACGGTCAGGCCCGCGTAGTCGAAGGTCAGCGGGGCCTCGACACCGGGCCGCCAGGCGGCCAGGTCGTCGTAGGCCAGCAGGCCGCGGTTGGGTCGCCCGGTCACGTCCATGACCTCGGCGAAGTCCAGGTAGCGGGCCAGCTCCTCGGCGATGAAGCCCTGGTAGAAGAGCCCGCGGGCGGCCTCGATCTGCTCGTCCCGGTCCGGGCTGGCGGATTCGGCGTCGTCCAGCAGCCGCTGGTAGGTGGCGGCCAGTTGCGGGTTACTGAACCGGGCCCCGGGGGCCGGGACCCGGCCGCCGGGCAGGTAGACCTCGGCGGAGCTGGGCCAGTGCTCGCGGAACATCGGGGCCATGCCCTCGATCGCGTGGCTGACGTTGGCCACCAGCGGATAGCCGCCGCCCGCGTACTCGATCGCGTAGCGCAGCACGTCGCGCAGCCGGGCCACGCCGTGGTCACGCAGCAGCAGCATCCACGCGCCGAAGGCGCCGGGGACACAGGCCGCGAGCAGGCCGTTGCCGGGGATCAGGTCCACGTCGAGCGCGGCGAACGCGCCCAGGGTGGCGGCCCGCGGCGCCGGGCCCTGCCCGCTGATCACGAACGGCTCGCCCTGCCGGGCGTCGAACCCGATGATCGGCACCTCACCGCCGGGGCCGTTCAGGTGCGGCTCCACGACCTGCAGGACCAGGCCGGCCGCGACCGCTGCGTCGAACGCGTTGCCGCCCTGCTCCAGGACGGCCTGGCCCGCCGCGGAGGCGAGCCAGTGAGTCGAGGCGACCATGCCGAACGGGCCGGCCAGTTCGGGACGGGTGGTGAATTCGCTGCTGGCCGGCATTAAGCTCGCTGCCCCTTCTGGTCGGGTTTGTGCTCTTACGGCATGCCCAGCGAGCACCCAGTTCCAACCTGGTCCCCGGTTCGGACGTCTCAACGAGTGAAAAGCCCACGATTGGGGGATAGCTGAGGCGCACGTGACACGCGCCATCACGCTTAGTAAAGAATAACCGGCCTGGACGCTACATTGAGTGATCGAGGCGAGGCGGTCCCGGATTCGCGGGGGCGTTCCGGGCCACGACGAGAGGTATGGGGATGATCACAAGTTCGGGCCAGGTGCGGCGGGGTGTCGTCGCGGCGCGGCGCGGGATCGCGGTGTCATCGCTGGTGGCCGCGGCGGCGCTGGCGGCCGGCTGCGGGTCGTCGGGCAACGGGCAGTCCGCGTCGTCGGCGCCACCGTCCTCCGCGCCTGCCACCAGCCAGAGCCCGAGCGTCACGGTCAGCAGCCCGGCCGCGGGCGGGTCGGCCGCGGCCACGCCCAACGGCAAGTCCACCTCGGCCAGCGGCCTGGCCGCGTGTGACACCGCGAACCTGTCGGTGAGCCTCAAGACCATGGCCGGTGGCGGCGCGGCCGGCAGCACGTACGTGCCGATCGAGTTCACCAACACCTCCGGGTCGGCCTGCGCGCTGTACGGCTACCCCGGGGTCTCGTTCGTCACCGGCCAGAACGGCAGCCAGATCGGCGCACCGGCCAAGCGCAGCGGCAGCTTTGCCAACGTCACCGTGACGGTGGCCTCGCACGCGACCGCGCACGCCTGGCTTCAGGTCGCCGAGGCCGGCAACTACCCGGCCTCGTCCTGCCACGTGGTCAGCGCGCACTTCCTCAAGGTGTACCCGCCGGGCAACACCGCCCCCGCCTACGTCAGCTACTCGGACCAGACCTGCTCGTCGGCCAAGGTCGTGACGATGACCATCGACCCGGTCCGCACCGGCCCGGCTCAGCAGGGCCAGTTGCCCTGATCCCAGCGCGCGCGGGCCGGTTCGGTAACGTCTGGGGGCATGGATGGGACCGAGCTGAGCCCGCGAGTGCGCGCGCTGTCCGACCTTGACGTGGCCGAGGCCCGGGAGGGAGGCGGCCGGCACGAGTACGACGGCATTATTCAGGACCTGTCGCCGGACGGGGTCCGGGCCGGGCTGGCCGCGCTGCGGTCCGCCCGCGACACCACCCCGGCCGCGGCCGATCGGCACGACGAGGCGCACCTGGCCGCGTTCGAGGAGAGCGCGGAGGTGGTCTACGACCGGCTCGAACTGCACCGCAGCAACCCGCTGGTGCACCTGGGCGCGATGGACCTGTCCTGTTACGACCGGGACTACGCGCCGCAGGCCCAGCGGGACGCGGCCCGGATCGAGCAGCTGAAGCACTGGCCGGAAGCGGCCGAGCACGCCATCGAGGCCCTGGACCGGCTGAGCAAGCCGATCGCCGGGTCGCTGGTCAACGCGGTGCGCGGGCTGTCGGCGGGCATCCCGGCCAGTACCGAGCCCGCGATCCGGGACTCGGCCCTGGCCGCACACGCCCGGCTCACCGGCCACGTCGAGCGAGCCGCGGCCACCGGCAGCCCGGACGTGGCGCTGGGCAGCGCGGCCCTGACCGCCCTGCTCAGCAGCTCCGAGGCGACCACCGTGGACCTGGGCCAGCTGGCCCGGGACGCCGACACCGAGCGGGACCGGCTGCGGGCCCGGCTGGCCGAGGACTGCGCCCGGATCGACCCCAGCCGGCCCGCCCTGGAAGTGGCCCGCGAACTGGTCCGCGACCACCCGGATGCGGCGGGCGTGATCGAGGCGGCCCGGGGCTGGACCCAGCAGTCGATCGACTTCACCCGCGAGAAGAACCTGGTGCCCTACTCCGACGGCGAGTGCCTGGTCGGCCCGGCCCCGGAGTCGCGGCGCTGGGGGGTGGCCATGATGTCGTGGAACGCGCCGGGCGAGCCGGATGGCCCGTCCTGGTACCACATCACTCCCCCGGACGAGTCCTGGCCGGACGCCGAAGCCGAGGACTGGCTGGAGATGTTCAGCGCGACCACGCTGCCCGGGATCACCGTGCACGAGGTCGCCCCGGGGCACTTCTCGCACGGCCGGGCCCTGCGGCACGCCGAGGGCGACGTCCGGCGCAACCTGCAGTCCATGGTCTTCGCCGAGGGCTGGGCCCACTACGCCGAGGAACTGTGCGTGGAGGAGGGCTTCGGCAGCGACGACCCGCGGTTCGCGATCGGGGTGTGGCTGGAAGCCCTGGTCCGGGTCACCCGGCTGGCCTCGGCCATCGGCGTGCACACCGCGGGCATGACGGTGGAGGAGTCGGCCCGCCGGTTCGAGGCCGACACCCACCTGGCCGGGCCGGCCGCCCTGTCCGAGGCCAGCCGGGCCACCTTTGACCCGACCTACGGGCGCTACACCTGGGGCAAGCTGGAGATCCTCAAGCTCCGGGAGCGTGCGCGCAAGGACTGGGGCGCGGGCTTCACCCTGCACCGCTTCCACACCGCGATGCTGGGGCTGGGCTCGCCGCCGCTGGGACTGCTCGGGACGGCCATCGAGCGCGGCTGACCGGGACGCAGCCCGGAAGCGCTACGGTGACCCGGAAGCGCTACGGTGATAGGCGTGCATCTGGTTCTGGCCCGCGGGCCGCGACGATTGGCCACCGCGGCGATCGCGGCTCTCGCGCTGGTGGCGACGCTGGGGCTGTCCGGCTGCGGGGCGGCCACGACCACGATCGCGACCACCAGCGCGTACATCCCGCAGCCGACCAAGCCCGGCACGACCGTGGCCTATATGGACATCCGGAACAACAGCAAGACCAAGGACCAGCTGGTCTCGGCCACCACCAGCGTGGGCGGCCGGGTCAGCCTGCTGGCCCCGGATGGCATCAGCAGCGGCACCAGGATCATGAAGGTGGTGCCGAACCTGACCATCCCGGCCGAATCCATGCTGCGGATGAACCCCAACAGCTACCGGCTGCAGATCACCGGGGCCGGCCACATGCAGGGCGGCAAGGACGTCTTCATCACCCTGCGCTTCGCGCACGCGGGCAAGGTGACCGTGGTCGCGCTGGTCACCGACCCGGAGTCGGGTGGCGGGAGCTACTTCCTCAACTGATCCCTCAGGTGGGGTCCGGGTCCCGGGCGCCCAGTCGCGCCAGTTGCTCCAGGCGATCCCGGGTCTGGGGGTCGTCCGGCGAGTAGACGATGAGGCAGGTACCGGGCACGGCCGACACCGCCAGCTCGTTGATGGTGAACCGCAGCTCGCCCACGTCGGCGTCGAGGAAGATCCGCAGCCGCTGCTCGGGCTCGCGCACCTCGTGCCGGGCCCACAGCCCGGCGAACTCCGCGCTGAGCTCGCACAGCCGCCGGATGTCCTCCTCCCACTCCGGGTCCCCGACGTGGGCGGCGTAGTTGGCGCGCAGCCGGGCCACCAGGTACGGGACCTCGTCCTCGTAGTTGAGGAACTTGTCCCGGGCCGAGGGCTCGGTGATGCCGCACCACAGCAGGTTGCGGTGGATGCACGGCAGCTCATGCCAGCCGCGGAACACCGTCCGGTGCGCCCGGTTGGAGTGGATGATGTCGAACCGGCCGTTGACCAGGATGGCCGGGCTCGGACCGAGCGAGTGCAGGATGTCGACGACGGCGGCCGGTGGCTCGGCCTCGGCGGTGGCGTGCACCGGTGTCGCCTCGGCCAGCCGGTACAGGTGCTCCCGCTCGGCCTGGCCCAGCCGCAGCGTCCGGGCCACCGCGTCCAGCACCTGCACGCTGGCGTTGATCGGGCGCCCCTGCTCCAGCCACGTGTACCAGGTGACTCCCACCCCGGCCAGCAGGGCCAGTTCCTCCCGGCGCAGCCCGGGCGTGCGCCGCCGCGGGCCGGGCGGCAGGCCGACCTCCTGCGGGGTCAGGCGCTCCCGCCGTGCGCGCAGGAAGCCAGCCAGCTCGGACCGCCGCGTCTGGTGTGGCTTGGACGGCCGAGCCTGCTGGGTGTCCAGGATGTCGGGAACGGCCACCCGTTCACGATAGCCGGGGGTACCGACATTCGATAAAAATTAAGGGCTGAGGGTTATAGGGCTGAGGGTTATGCGGGGATCCGGTGGCGTTCATTTGGGGCCCTGCGGTGGCGTTAGCCGGGTACTGCCAACACCAGCATCAGCAGGCTCTCACCTGTTTCGGCGCGGCCCGCCGAGGCTGGACTCATGACCACCACCAATGAGTCCATCGAGTTCGCCCGGCCCGGGCTGGCGGCCGACCCGGGACGGCGGCGCTGGGCCATGCTGGCCGTGCTGCTGGCCGGGCAGTTCATGGCGCTGCTTGACGTCACGATCGTGAACGTCGCCATGCCCACCATCGGCCGCTCCCTGCACGCGTCAGGAGCCGAGCTGCAGCTGGTCGTCTCCGGCTACACGGTCAGCTACGCCATGCTCTTGATCACCGGGGCGCGGCTCGGTGACCTGCGCGGCCGCCGGACCCTGTTCCTGGCCGGCGTGGCCGTGTTCACGCTGGCTTCGGCCCTGTGCGGGTTCGCCCCCACCATCGGAGTGCTGATCGTGGCCCGGTTCGTCCAGGGCGCGGGCGCGGCCGCCACCATGCCGCAGATCATGAGCGTGATCCAGGCGCGTTTCACCGGCCGGGACCGGGCTCGCGCGCTGAGCGCCTACTCGGCCGTGCTGGCCTCGGGCTTCGTGGCCGGTCAGGTGTTCGGTGGCCTGCTCGTGAACGCGGACCTGTTCGGCAGCCAGTGGCGACCGGTGTTCCTGGTCAACGTGCCGATCGGGCTGGCCGTGCTGGCGCTGGCCCCTCGTTTCATCCCCCGCGATGAGGCGGCCTCGGGCTCAGGGCGGCGGGTCGACCTGGCTGGGCTGGCCTTCGCGGTGCCGGCCGTGTTCGCGATCGTGCTGCCGCTCATGCTCGGCCACCAGGAGCACTGGCCGTGGTGGGTGCCGGCCAGCATCGCGGCGGGCCTGATGCTGGCGGTCGCCTTCGTCGCGGTGGAACGCCGGGTCGCGGCCCGCGGCGGTGACCCACTGCTGAACCTGCGCGTGCTGACCGCGCCCGGCCTGCCCTCGGGGCTGACCGCGATGGTCCTGCTCATGGCCAGCTACGGCGGCTTCCTGTTCGCGGTGGCCCTGCAGCTGCAGAGCGGGCTGGGCGAGAGCGCCCTGCGAGCCGGGCTGACCTTCGCACCGTCGGCACTGGTGTTCGGCCTGGTCGGGTTCTTCTGGAACCGGCTGCCGATCCGGCTGCACCACCTGCTCACGCCTTTGGGGTGCGCGGCCGCGGTGCTGGCCTACGTGCTGCTGGGCCTGGACCTGGCCTCGGGCGGGCGCGGGGGATGGTGGCTCTTGGTCGTCCTGGTGCTGCTGGGGGCGTCGCTGGCGGCCGGGTTCAGCCCCCTGGTCACGCACTCGCTCATGCACGTCCCGGTGGCCGAAGCCGCCGACGCCAGCGGGCTGCTCACCACCGCGCTCCAGCTGGGCCAGGCGGTCGGGGTAGCGGTGTTCGGCAGCGTGTTCCTGAGCCTGGCCGCGCACCCGGCGGCGGGGGGTGGGTCCGGGCACGCGTTGGCGGTCACCATGTACTGGGTCGCGGGGGTGCTGGGCGTCGGAGCCCTGGCCTCGGTGCCCCTCACCCTGACCGTGCGCCGCGCCCGCCGAAGCGCCCCGGCGTAGCCGCCCCTGGGGGTTTGGGAACACTTCTTTGCAAATACTGCATAAAGGTGTTCCCGAATCCGGAGGGCGGTGGGCGTCTTCCACAGGGGCAGGGGTTTTCCACAGGTGCGAGAAAGTCTCTGGATACTCGGTGCGGGCTCGCCGACGATGAAGACATGGCGATTGACATTCCTGATCGATGCGCCGCCCTGATCTCGCTGCAGTGCGGCGTCATTGGACGCGGCCAGGCTATTGAAAACGGGCTGCATCCGGCTTCGATCAATACGCTTCTCCGGACCGGGAGGTGGCAGCATCTTCACCGCGGGGTCTATGCCGTCTTCACTGGGCCGCCCGGCGATGATGCGCTGCGATGGTCTGCTCTGGTACGGGCCGGACCACACAGCATGCTGAGTCACCAGACCGCTGCCGGGCTCTATGGTTTCAGCGATCGCTATGGTTCGCGCGATCCGCCGCTGCATGTCACCGTGCCCCGCGAAAGGAATCCCCGTCATATTCGCGGTGTCGTCATTCACCGGGTGGTCCGCGCCGGGATAGGACGGCACCCATACCTCCTGCCGCCTCGCACGCGGATTGACGCGACAATTCTTGACCTGGTGGACGCTGCGTCATCGGCGGACGAAGCGTTCGGCTGGATATGCCGGGCGACGGGAAAAGGACTGACGAACGCCGACCGCCTCAGACGAGAAGTAGAAAGGTACGGAAAACTGCGCTGGCGGGCGGCGGTTCTTGAGGCGCTGGAGGATGTGGGGCGGGGGGTTCGGTCGAATCTGGAGTATCGGTATGTCCGGGATGTGGAGCGGGCGCATGGGCTGCCGCGGGCGGGGCGGCAGGTGCGGGTGGTGCGAGGGGGGCGGGTCTGCTACCTGGACAACCTCTATGGGGAGGTCCAGGTTGGGGTGGAGTTGGACGGGGTGGTGGCGCACCCGCCGGGCGAGCGCTGGCGGGACTTCCAACGGGACAATGCCGGGGTGGTCGATGGGATCGTGACACTGCGCTACGGATGGGCGGACGTCACCGGGCGGCCGTGCGAGGTGGCGGGCCAGGTTGCGGTCGTGCTCCGCGGACGCGGCTGGGCGGGTTACGCGCGACCGTGCGGGCCATCGTGTGCGGCGGCGCCGAGCCTGCGGACGGCGGGACGGCCGGGCCCGGGTTGAGGCCGGGCCCGGGTTGAGGCTTGACCCGGGTTAGGGCCGGGCCGGGCGTGACGCCGGGAGGGTGACGTCACGCCCGGAGTTGACCGGGTCGGGTCAGACCGGCTTCAGCTCGGGGCGGTCGGTGGGCCGGTCGGGGGTGGGCTGGTCGGCGGTGGACGGGCCGTCCGGGAGGGACGGCAGGTCCATCGGGCGGGACGGGAGCCATTGCAGCCAGCGCGGCAGGTACCAGGTGCGCTCGCCCAGCAGGGCCAGCGCGGCGGGTACCAGGATGCCGCGGACGATGGTCGCGTCGATGAGGACCGCGGCCGCGGTGCCGATGCCGAGGATCTTGAGGTCGATCAGCGGCAGGGTGGCGAAGATGGAGAACACCGCGACCATGATCAGGGCCGCGCTGGTCACCACGCCGCCGCTGCTGGCGATGCCGCCGGTCGCGGCCTCGCGGGTGCTGGCGCCGCGGGACCGCAGCTCACGGATCCGGCTCAGGATGAACACGTGGTAGTCCATGCTGATCCCGAACAGGAACACGAACATGAACAGCGGCACCCAGGAGATGATCCCGCCGAACGAGGTGAACCCGAGCGGTCCCTGCAGATGCCCGTCCTGGAAGATCAGCGTGATCAGGCCGTAGGCCGCGCCGACCGAGAGCAGGTTGAGCAGGATCGACACCAGCGGGATGGCCAGGGACCGGAAGGCCAGCAACAGCAGGACGAAGGCCAGCACCGCGACCAGGCCGAGCACCAGGGGCGTCCGGTTGTGCAGCTGATGAGTGAAGTCGTAGTTGCTGGCGGTGTCGCCGGTGACCGCGTACTTCACCCCGGGCACCTTCCCGATGGTGGCGGGCAGCACGTCCGACCGCAGCGTCTGCAGGGCCTGGTAGGACTGGCTGTCACTGCCGCTCCCGGTCAGCGGGACGTCCACCACCAGGGCCCGGCCCGCGGGGCCGCCGCCGACCAGGGACGCGGTCACCGGCTCGCGGAGCTGGCCGCCCGCCGCCGCGCGCCCCTGTAGCGCGGTGACTTCGGCTTTCATCTCCGGTGAGGTGATCGCGGTCCCGGTGACGACGACCGTCGCGGGCGCGGGCGCTTGCGGGAACGCCTGGTGGATCTGGGTCAGGGTCTGCACCGCGGGCGCGCTGCGCGGGGCGTCCACGGCCGGCTCCCCCAGCCGCATGCCCAGGGCCGGGGTGGCCAGCGCCAGCAGCGCGATCATGGCGGTACCGCCCCAGATCAGCGGGTGCCGGACCACCCGGCGGACCAGCGCGGCCCACAGCCGGGACGGCCGCCCCGCGGCCCGGCTGCGGCCCAGGAACGGGATGCGGCCCCAGTCGGCCCGCGGGCCGAGCCAGGCCAGCATTGCGGGCAGCACGGTCAGCGAGCCCGCCACCGCGATCCCGACCACGGCGATGGTGCCGAGCGCGATGCCGTCGAACTCGTCGATGCCGGTCAGGAACAGCCCGGCCATCGCGATCATGACGGTGACGCCGGAAACCAGGATGGCCCGGCCGGAGGTACCGGCCGCGATCCGCAGGGCTTCGGCGAACGACCGGCCCCGGGCTCGTTCCTCGCGCTCGCGACGCAGGTAGAACAGGGAGTAGTCGACCCCGACGGCCATGCCGACGATCAGCACCACTTCAGAGGTGGCCGAGGTCACCGGCAGCCAGTGGCTGCCGATGGTGACCAGCGCCAGCGCGGCCATCACCGCGGACACCGCCAGCAGCACCGGGATGCCCGCCGCGACCAGGGCGCCGAACACCACCAGCAGCAAGATCAGCGTGATCGGGACCGAGGTCGCCTCGGCCTGGCGGAAGTTGAGCGAGTCGTTGACGGCCTTGGCCACGCTGCCGTCGCCGGACTCCTTGATGGTCAGGCCGGGGTGCTGGGCCTGCACCGCGGCCACGGCGTGCTGGTCCGCGGCCACCTGGCTGTCGGTGCTGCCGCTCCCGCTGGTGCTACCCGGCACCTGGAAGCGGACCAGTGCGCTGCGCCCGTCGGCCGACACCAGCGAGCCGTTGCCCGTGGTGAGCGGGGAGCTGATGTGGCTGGCGTTTTTGGGCTGGGCCGACAGCGCCGCCGCCACCTGCTGGGCAGCTTGGCGCATGTCCTGGTTGTGGCTGAAGGTGGCGGCACCGGGCCGGCCCTGGATCAGGACCGACTCGGACGCGCTGTCGTAGGCGCCCGGCGCCGTCTGGTGCAGCGCCCGCTCCGCCTGCCCGGCCTGACCGGGGTCGTAGGTGGGCAGATTCCGGCTGCCCATCATCTGGCTGAGCACGAAGATGACCGCCACCAGGCCCAGCCAGCCGAACACGGCGGTCTTGCGGTGCCGGGCACTCCAGCCGGCGATCCGTTCCACCATGGGCGGGCGCGCCCGTCGGCGGTGGTGAGAATGGTGCTCAAATCCGTCTTCAGGCAATACTGAACTCAACGACTGGCGCATCATGGACTCTTTCCGGGTGCTGGTGCTGTCGGTCACCGCCCGCTCGTGAGCTGGACCCGCATGAGCGGGCTTTCTTTTACTGGCCTGCTTTACTGGCCTGGCTTGGATTCGGGCAGGCTGGCGCGGGTGGCTCTGGTGACGCCTTGGCTCTAGGGGCGGTTTCCCCGGCCTGCGGGAGGCGTCCGCGGAAACCATTCGTCGTTACCGTAAAAGGCGGCCACTTTTATTTCGAGGGGGTTTTCCCCCAATAGCGGCCGCCAATATTCCGGGGGTTTTCCCCCGGGTGGGCGCCTGAGCTGGGCAATCCCGCGGCCGGTGGTGACGGCTCCGGCTCACCGGCGGCCGGCCGGGGTGGGCGGGGACCGGCGCGGAGGCCATGTCACGGGCAGGAGATGACATTAGTCAATTGCCGGGGGTCAGCTCACGACATAACGTGCTGTTATCCGGTCGAACTCGTCCGGGACACGGGAGGCAGATCATGGCTACGGGACCGAACATCCGCGTGGGGGACGCTGAGCGTGAGTCCGTCGCCGCGCAGCTGCGAGAGCACTACGGCGACGGCAGGCTCACCCTCGACGAGCTGAACGAGCGCCTCGACCAGACCTTCGCGGCCCGGACGTACGGCGAGCTGAACGCGGTGACCACCGATCTGCCGCGGAACGGCGACACCTGGACGCCCAGCACCGGGTCCGGGTTCGCGGGGGCCAGCGGTTCACAGCTCACGGTGGGGCCGCAAGGCACGGGCTCGGGTGCCCGGGACGACGGCTGGAACGGCACGCGGGGCCGGGCCGCCGCCATGGCGGCGCCCATGATCGCGCTGGTCACGATCGCCGGGCTGTGGGCGCTGCTGATGTTCGGGGGCATCTTCGGCGGCGGGGGCCGACCGTTCGGGTTCGTGCTGATATTCGCCATCTTCGCGCTCATCCGCAAGGTGCTGGGCGGCGGCCGGGGCGGCCGGGGCGGCCGCTGCGGGCGGCGCTGGTAAGCCTTCCAGCCTCCCTGATCAGGGCGATCCGCCGGCCCGTTCCGGCGGGCGCCGGGACACTTCTGGTGACCCTCTGACCAAAGTTCGGCCCACCGGGTGTTACAGACTCCGGTGGGCCGACTTATCGTGGAGGGAGAACAACTGGTCCTGGCGAGCATGGGAAGCCCGTGGCGATTCGAAAAGACGTCCGCGCCTCCGACGCGGAACGCGACTCGGCAGCGGCTGCGCTGCAGAAGTACTTCGTGCAAGGTCGGCTGACCCTGGACGAGTTGCAGGAACGCCTGCACTCGGTGCTGGCGGCGAGAACGCACGGCGAACTGGACAACCAGTTCAACGACATGCCGGCTCCGCCGCCCGCCGTGCCCGAACCGAGCGAGCCGGTGGTCTTCCCGGCCCGGTACGCGGCGGTGGCCGTCATGATCATCGTGATGGCGGTGTGGCTGGTGCTGGCCGCCTGGTTCTCCCAGCGCGGCTACGGACACGGGTACGGCTACCCCGGTCGCTGAGCACCCGGGGCCCGCACCCGGCTGCCGGCCGCCGCGGCGGGCTACTGGCGGCTGGCGGTCCGCAGGGGCACCACCAGGTAGCGGAAGCCGGATGAGGCTGGCTCCGCCGTATCGTTGCGGGCCGGGGCTGGTGCGGCGTCGTCGCCGGTGGCAGGCACCTGGAATCCGGTGACCACCGCGGGCTTGGTCGAGCTGTTGAACTCCAGGCGGATGAGGCTCTCGGCCGGGGCGGCCCCGGATTTGCCGTGGGACTTGGCTGGCTTAGCGGACCCCGCGTCCTGGCCGGCGGTGGCGCCGGGCTCAGGGTGCGCCGGGGTGACGGCGGTGACGCCAGCCGCGGCGATGCCGTCCAGCAGGAAATGCGGGCTGAACGCGATGCCCGGCTCGACGCCGTGGAAGTCGGCGCGGACGATCTCGCGGGCCCGGGCCCGGCCCTGGGTCTCGGCCTCGATGGTGACCTCGCCACCGCCGAAACTCAGCCGCACCGCACTGCCGCGCTCGGCGACCAGGGACACCCGGCGGACGGCCTCGATGAACGGCGCCGCGGGCATGTCGGCCTGGCAGGCGAACTCGCTGGGGAAGCGGGAGCGGTACTTGATGTACTCCCCCGCGATCAGCCGGGTGGTGAGCCGCCGTCCCCCGGACTCGAAACCGATCATCGCGTCCGCGCCGTGGGACGATGACCGTTTCAGTTCGGGGTCATCGGCGGCGCCCGGGCCGTACTCGCTGGCCAGCTCGGCGTCGCGGTCACGGTCAGAGCGCAGCCGGATCGTCACCGGCTCACCCGGGGTCATGGTCCGGGCCGCGTCGACCAGGGTCCGGGCCGGGACCAGGTAGGTGCCGCTGGCGCCGGACCGGGCCGGCGACCACGCCAGGTCGCGCATGGCCAGGCGGTAGCGGTCGGTGGCCGCGAGCGTCATGGTGTCGCCGTTGACCTCGAGGTTGACCCCGGTCAGCAGGGGCAGCGTGTCGTCCCGGCTGGCCGCGGGCGCGACCTGGCCGATGGCCGCGGCCAGGTCGCCGCCGTCCACGGTGCCGGCGGTCTGCGACAGGGCGGGCAGGTCGGGGTACTCCTCCACCGGCAGCGTGACCAGGGTGAACGAGGCGCTGCCGCAGGTCAGGCTGACCCCCTCGGGGTCGTCGGCGAACTCGACCGGCAGGCTGGGCAGGCTGCGGGTGATCTCGGCCAGCAGGCGGCCCGGCACCAGCACGGTGCCCGGCTCGGCCACCTCGGCGTCGGCCTCGACCCGGGCGGAGACCTCATAGTCAAAGCAGGACAGCGTAAGGCCGTCCGCGGCCTGCAGCAGCAGCCCGGACAGCACCGGGATCACCGGCCGGGACGGGAGGGCCCGGGAGGCCCAGCTGACCGCTTCGGCCAGCACGTCTCGCTCAACCTGGAACTTCATCGCCGGCCCCGGCCCGCCTTGGCCCCGCGCCGCGTGCCGCGGCCCTGGTTCCGACCTTCCATCGATCGCATGAACGAAATGCTGTCATGCAGCACTGACAATCTGGCCGTCTCAGACCGGAAATACGGCTCAGAACGGCATAAATGTTGTTCACTCACCGCGAAACCGGCGGTGCTGCCAGCCGACGGCTTGGTAGGCGCGCGGGCGGGCCAGCCGGGGTCGGACCGGCTGGCCCGGGCACGAGCAGAGCCGGGGGTTGGTCAGGTCAGGAGTTCGGCGGGGACCGAAGACAGGGCGGCTTCGATGGCCTGGGCGAGGGCGCGGGCCGACTCGGCGGTGAGCTCGACGGCGACGCGGGCGGCGGGGCCCTGGGCGGGGTTGAGGAAGTCGATGTTGAGGCTGTGCTCGGCCGGGGCGTGCACGGGGTGGTCGTAGTAGACGCTGGCGTCGGTGACGCCGAACCAGCCCGCGGCGCCCTTGCCGCTGCCGGTGATCGTGATCTGCTCGGTCTGGTAAGTGCACATGGAAGTCCTCCTTGGTCGGCGGTTCAGGCGCTCAGGTACTGGCCGTAGAAGTCCCAGATGCGCTGCCAGCCGTCGTTGGCCGCCTCGACCCGGTAAGAGGGGCGGTTGACCGAGAAGAACGCGTGGCCGGCGCCCTCGTAGGAGTGGAACTCATAGGTCTTGCCCGCGGCCTTGAGCGCCTGCTCCAGCTCGCCGACCTGCTCCGGGGACGGATGCTGGTCGTCGGCGCCGAACAGGCCGAGCAGGGGGCAGGACAGGTTCGGGGTCTTGTCCACGATCGGGCCGACCTTGAGCGGCATGCCCTCGGGCGGGTTGCCGACCACGAACGCGCCGTAGCAGTCCACGGCGGCGTCGAGGGGCAGGCTGACCGCGGCCAGGAACGACTGGCGGCCGCCGGAGCAGTAGCCGATCGTGCCCACCTTGCCGTTGGAGTTCTCCAGCGCCCGCAGGAACGTGGCCGCGCCACCGACGTCGCCGACCAGGCGCTCGTCGGGCACGCCACCCTGGGCGCGGGCGGTGGCGGCGGCGTCGTCGGGGCTGGCCCCGGGCGCCTCGCGGTGGTAGAGGTTCGGGCAGATCGCGTTGTAGCCGTTGACCGCGAAGGTCCGGGTGATCTCCTTGGTCTGCGGGTCGTAACCCGGCATGTGGTGGATGACCACGACGCTGCCGAACGGTCCCGGGCCCAGCGGCCGGGCGTAGTACGCCTCGATCAGGTCCCCGTTGTGCCCCGGGATGTGAACGGTCTCGGCCATGATGGCGTCGTACATGCGCGGTCCTTTCGGGTCATGAGCCGGCTCATCGGTGCCGCCCGGTAGGTTACGCCGCCACGCCCCGGGGGGATTGGGCAGGGTCACGGGCCCAGTGGGAGACTGCGAACATGACCTACATCGCCGCCGAAGACAGGTACGAGAAGAAGATGCCCTACCGCCGCTGCGGGCGCAGCGGCATCGACCTGCCCGAGGTGTCCCTGGGCCTGTGGCAGAACTTCGGGGATGACCGGGCCCTGGACGGGCAGCGGGCGATTCTGCGGCGGGCCTTCGACCTGGGCGTGACCCACTTCGACCTGGCCAACAACTACGGGCCGCCGTACGGGAGCGCCGAGATCAACTTTGGCCGGCTGCTGATGGAGGACTTGCGGCCGTACCGCGACGAGCTGATCATCTCGACCAAGGCCGGGTACGACATGTGGCCCGGTCCCTACGGCGACCACGGGTCACGCAAGTACCTGCTGGCCAGCCTGGACCAGTCGCTGCAGCGGATGGGCCTGGAGTACGTCGACATCTTCTACAGCCACCGGGCCGACCCGGACACGCCGCTGGAAGAGACGATGGGCGCGCTGCACACCGCGGTCCACTCCGGCCGGGCCCTGTACGCCGGGATCTCCTCGTACTCGGCCGAGCGGACGGCCCAGGCCGCGGCCATCATGCGGGACCTGGGCACGCCGCTGCTCATCCACCAGCCGTCCTACTCGATGCTCAACCGGTGGATCGAGCCGGACCTGCTGGCCACCCTGGAGCGCGAGGGCATGGGCTGCATCGCGTTCTCACCGCTGGCCCAGGGCCTGCTGACCGGCAAGTACCTGAACGGGGTGCCGGAGGGCTCGCGGGCCACCCAGAACGGGTCGCTGACCCGGGACCAGCTGACCGAGCAGACCCTGAATCACATCCGGGCCCTGGCCGGGGTGGCCGAGCGGCGCGGGCAGAGCCTGGCCCAGCTGGCCATCTCCTGGGTGCTGCGCGACCCGCGGGTCACGTCGGCGCTGATCGGGGCGAGCAGCGTCAAGCAGCTGGAGGAGAACCTGGCCGCCGCCCAGAACACCGCGTTCAGCGACGAGGACCTGGCCGAGATCGACCGGAACGCGGTCGACAGCGGCATCAACATCTGGGCCGCGTCCAGCGACGACTAGCCGATGGCCTGCGGGAGGCGGAACAGCCGGCCCGGGTCGTAGCGGGCCTTGACCTGGGCCAGCCTGGTGTAGTTGGCGCCGTAGTAGGCCTGCTTCCAGTTGGCCAGGCTGGGGTCGATGTAGTTCTGGTAGGCCTGGCCGCTGGCGTAGCGGTGGGCGGTGCCGTAGAACGACTGCAGCCAGGCCTGCTGGCGGCTGACCGCAGCGGCGGGGGCGCCACTGGGCCAGTCGGTCGTGTACTGGGCCAGGAACAGGCCGTCCCGGTGCACGAACGCGGTTGAGCCGGGGCTGACCCGGTTGACCGCGCCGCCCAGGGAGTCGAAGGCCACGCCGCCGGTGCCGTTCACGGCCGGGTTCGCGGTGAGCAGCTTTTCCACCCCGCTGAGGAAGGCGCCGATCGCGGTGGAGCTCAGCGGCTGATCGAAGAAATCCGACTTGGAGTACTGCGCCTGCCGGGACAGCTGACCGCCGGGGGTCTGACCGGGCAGGTGGCAGGCGTCCACGCTGAGCGTGGTGCAGCCCGCCTCGACGAGCATGGCGTGCAGGTAGGAGGTGTCCTCCAGGAAGTGGCTGGAGGGCTGGGTGCCGACCGCGGCGTAGAGCTGGCTGAGCTGGGCGGCGGCGTCGGTGACGTCGCCCAGAAAGGTGCCGCCGACGCCGATGGCGGGGGTACGGGCGCCCGCCTGCGCGGCCAGGTGCAGGTTGGACCACAGCTGGTCCGGGCCATGCGGGGCCCAGGACTGCCAGGCCGCGATCACCCGGTCCGCCTGCGACCACGGCCAGGACAGGAAGAACAGCACGATCCCGGAGATGGGGTGGGTGGTGAAGGTGAACGAGGTGGCGACGCCGAAGTTGCCCCCGCCCCCGCCGCGGCAGGCCCAGAACAGATCCGGGTTGCTATGGGAGTCGCAGATCCGGATCTGGCCGTCGGCGGTGACGATCTGGGCCTGCACCAGGTTGTCGCTGGTCAGCCCGTAGGCCCGGGCGACCACGCCGACCCCGCCGCCCAGGGTCAGCCCGGAGATGCCGACGGTCGGGCAGGAGCCGCCGGGGACGGCCCGGTCGTGAGCGGCCAGCCCGTTGTACAGGTCGATCAGCCGGGTGCCCGCGGCCACGGTGGCCGTCCCGGATCCGGAGTCCACCTGCACCGAGGACATCGCGGTCACGTCCAGGACCAGGCCGGTGGTGGACGACCAGCCCGCGTAGCTGTGGCCGCCGCAGCGGGGCGCGACCGGCACGCCGTACCGGCGGGCGAAGGCCAGGCCGGTGGCGACGTCGTGGGCCGAGTGGCAGTACGCGATGCCGGCCGGGCGGATGCCGTCGAAGCGCGGGTCGAACAGCCGCAGGTCATCGAGGTAGCTGGACGCTCCCGGCCGGACCAGCGGCCCGGACAGGTCCTTGGCCAGCGCGGCCCAGTCCGCGGCCGAAGCGGACGCGGAGGCCCGGGCACCGGTGGACGCCGTGGCGGCGGCGTTCCCGGGCCGGCTGGCCGCGCGCGAGCAGGCCGACAGCGTTACCGAGGAAAGGGCGGCCAGCCCGGTCACGGCCCCGGCGCCGCGCAGGAACGCCCGGCGCCCCGGTGCGCCTGGGCCGGTATCGGTCATGTGACTGTCCCCCGTCTGCTGGCACTGTCTGCCGGCACTGTCTGCTGGCCGTGCGGTTAATGCCTTAGACAGCGCAGTGGCCGCTTTGGTTGTATTACCCGTGGAAGCGGCTCTTTCTCCAGGTCGCAGTGATACGGGGCACACTGCGCGGAAGAGCCGGGGACGGGGTGATAAAAACTTGCATTCGCTGCACTGGGCGGCATATGTTTGAGTCACTCAACTGTTGAGTGGCTCAAAGATGAACGCCGGGAACCGCGGGTAGTACGCCAGGGATACCCGGGAATGTCAGACCCTGGTGAGACCCTGCGGATCAGGAGGTGGGTGCGTGCCGGACCGGCCGCGCGAGGAACAGCTCGAGGGCGAGCTGAACATCTGCATCATGGACACCCTGGCCGAGATCTTCAAGCGGGCCGCGGCCCTGGGCCAGGGGCTCGCACAGCGGTACGGGCTGTCCATGACGGACCTCGCGGGGCTGCACAAGCTCGAGGAACCGATGACCATGAAGGAACTGGGACAGCGGATGCACTGCGATCCCTCGTTCGTGACCATGGTGGCCAACGGCCTCGAAAAGCGCGGGCTGGCGCGGCGGGAAACGTCCGAGCGGGACAAGCGCATCAAGGTGATGCGGCTGACCGACGAGGGCGTCTCGATGCGGGATCGGCTGGAGAAGGAGTTCTCCACCCGGATGCCGTGGGCCACGGCCCTCAGCATCGGGGAACGGGAGTGCCTGTTCACGATCCTGCGCAAGCTGGCCGCCGCCGCGACCGACCCGGACGGCACGGACTGCGGTGTCACACCTGACGAACCTACCGCGTCAATAAAAACGTAGAGCTTCAGCACAAACGGGGATATCGCTTCGCATTCACCAGGGACCGGCGCCCGGCGCCGGGGCCTTAGTGGCGTGCGCCCTTGAGCGACCTACATCCTCAAAGGGAGAAGAACTTGTCCGCAACCTCTCGGGACGCCGCGGCGGCAGGCCCGCCGCCCGGTGAGTCCATAAGCCCGGCCGTCCAGAACGGCCACATCTCGGTCCAGGACGCGGCCCGCGACGGGGCTCCCCAGCGGCCGAAGCGCCTGGGCCTGGCCCTGACCGTGATCGCGACCGCCCAGCTCATGGTGGTGCTGGACGCGACCATCGTGAACGTGGCCCTGCCGCACATCCAGGAGGCGCTGCACTTCTCGGGCACCAACCTGGAATGGGTCATCAACGCCTACACGCTGGCCTTCGGTGGCCTGCTGCTGCTGGGCGGGCGGTCCGGTGACCTGCTCGGCCGGCGCCGCATCTTCATCTTCGGCGTGCTGCTGTTCTCGGCGGCCTCGCTGGCCGGCGGGTTCGCCACCACCCAGTCCTGGCTGCTGACGGCCCGGGTGGTGCAGGGCATCGGGGGCGCGTTCGCCGCGCCGACCGCACTGTCGCTGATCGCCGTGACCTTCCCCGAGGGCAGGGAGCGCAACCGGGCCATGGGCGTTTACGCGGCCATGAGCGTGGCCGGCGGCGCGGTCGGCCTGATCGTGGGCGGCCTGCTCACCACCTACGCGTCCTGGCGCTGGGTGCTGTTCGTCAACGTGCCGATCGGCCTGGTCGTCGCGGCTCTGGCGCCCCGGGTGCTGGGCGAGTCCGAGCGCCGTCGTGGCCGGTTCGACCTGCCCGGCGCGATCACCGGCACCCTGGGCCTGTCCGCGCTGGTGTACGGCCTGTCCAACGCGGCCACCAGCCAGAACGGGCAGTCCCACTGGGGCGACCCCAAGGTTGTGGTCTCGCTGGTCGCGTCGGTGGTGCTGCTGGCCGCGTTCGTGTTCATCGAGGGCCGCAGCCCGCACGCGCTGGTGCCGTTCCGGGTGCTGCGCAACCGGAACCGGGCCGGTGCCTACATCATCATGCTGTGCGTGGGCACGGCGATGTTCGGCATGTTCTTCTTCCTGACCCTGTTCGTCCAGCAGGTCTGGGGCTACAGCCCGCTGCATTCGGGCATCGCCTACCTGCCGTTCATAGCCATGATCCTGGTGGCGACGGCGGGCGCTTCACAGCTGGTGCCGCGGGTCGGCGCCCGGCCGCTGCTGCTGGTCGGCTCGGCGTTCGGCGCGGGCGGCCTGATCTGGCTGTCCCAGGTCAAGGAGACCAGCTCGTACGCTGGCGGCCTGCTCGGCCCGATGATGGTGGCCGCGTTCGGGTTCGGCCTGATGTTCGTGCCGCTGTCGCTGCTGGCGCTGAGCAAGGTCAGGGAGGAGGACACCGGGGTGGCCTCCAGCCTGCTCAACACCGGCCAGCAGGTCGGTGGCTCGATCGGCCTGGCCATCCTGGGCACGGTGGCGTGGAGCTCGTTCGCCAACAACATCGACTCCGCGACGGCCAAGGCCAAGGTGGCGGCGGCGGCCGCGGCCAAGGCCGGTCACCCGCTGACCAAGGCCAAGGCGGCCACCGAGCAGACGAACATCCTCCACCACGCCCTGGCCTACGGGTTCTCGCACGGGTACTACGTGTCGGCCGGGATCGCGGTGCTGGCACTGATCGTCACCGCGGTCATGATCAACGTCAAGCGCGAGGATCTGGCCGGGATCAACCCCATGCAGGCCGGGTAACACCACCGGCTTAACTGGCTGCCGCCTGGATGCGGCCTGGACCGGGTGGGTTCTCGCGGGGGCGCGGGACCCACCCGGTTCGCGTATCCAGCCGGGCCGGGGTGGCCACCAGCGCGTCCCTAGACTGGAGGCGTGGCATCAATCACCGACCCAGCGGTCCACGAGTTCCTGACCACCGGCACGCGGACGGGCAAGCTCGCCTACACCAACGCCGCGGGCCGGGTCCTGGTCGCCCCGGTCTGGTACATCGTGGAAGACGGGGACCTGATCTTCAACACCCACTCGGACACGATCAAGGGTAAGTTCCTGGCCCGCGAGCGCGAGGCCACGATCTGCGTCGACCTGGAGGAACCGCCGTACGCGTTCGTCCAGGTCCAGGGCAATGCCGAGCTGTCCAACGACCCGTCCGAGCTGCTGCGGACCGCGACCGCGATCGCCGCCCGTTACCTGGGGCCGGACCGGGCCGACGAGTTCGGGCAGCGCAACGGGGTGCCGGGCGAACTGGTGGTCCGGCTGCGGCCGACCAAGGTCCTGGCCGTGTTCAACGTGGTCGCCTGACCGTGAGCGAGACGCCGGAGCCGGCCGGGCCGGCACGGACCGGGACCGGCCCGGGCATCGTGGCCCCGGGCCAGGGTCACCTGCTCACCGCCCGGGGCAGTGTGATGGCGTTCAAGGCGGCCGCGGCCCAGACCGGCGGCGACTTCTCGCTGATGGAACGGACCCTGCCGCCCGGCGGACGGCGGCCGCCGGCGCACCGGCACGTCAACTGCTCCGAGGCGTTCTTCGTGCTCGACGGCCAGATCAGCTTCGTGCTCGACGGCGAGGACCTTACCGGCGGCCCCGGTGACTTTCTGCTGGTCCCGCGGGGAGCGGCGCACACGTTCGGCAACGCCGCCCCCGAGCCGGCCCGGCTGCTGGTCCTGCACGCCCCGGCCATGGACGCCTACTTCGAGGAGCTGCACCGGATGTGGGCGTCTGGTCAGCCCCCGGCCACCGAAGAGGAACGGGCCCTGATGGCCCGCTTCGGCATGGAACCGGCCTGAGTCTCGCGCTGGTAGTCCCGGGCCGGGCCGGGGACGCTCGCCGCCAGCCTTCATTGAAAAAATATGGAAGGTCGGATTCCCGGGTCCCACCTCGGGCGGGCGGCCAGGTGAGGAGGGCATGGAGCCGACCTCAACCGGTCAGTAGTGGTAGCGGGGCGCCAGCACGATGATCTCTGATTCGGTGACGAGGTAGACGAGCCGGTGCTCGTCGTCGATCCGCCGGGACCACGCGCCCGGCAGGTGGTACTTGAGCGGCTCGGGCTTGCCGATGCCGGCGAAGGGATCGCGCTGGACATCCTCGATCAGCTTGTTGATCCGCGCCAGCATCTTGCGATCGGTCTTGAGCCAGGACGTGTAATCTTCCCAGCCCTGTTCTTCGAAGACCAGCCTCATCGGGGCTGATGACCCTCGTCGGGGTCAATGAGGGCATGTTCGGCCAGGCCCGTGCCGTTGAGGGCGTTCTCGTAGGCCTTCAGCAGCCGGCGCGCGTTCGCTGGTGAACGCAGCAGGTAAGCGCCCTCTCGGAGCGCTTCGTAATCCTCGGCCGAGATGAGGACGGCGTTGCCGTGCTTGGAGACGATCTCGATCGCATCGTGATCATCGTTGACCTTCTTGATCAACGGGAAGAGTCCTTTGCGTGCCTCGCTCGCGGTGATCGACACCATGGTCAGCCCTCCACTAGTAGTACCGGATATCGTACCACTTGGGTGGCGGCAGGTCCGTTCACGGTTTGTTGATGTGTGTGGCTAGATGCCGCTATGGCATGTTTGGTGATGTCGTTATACGTTCAGGTCATCTCCCCCGTTGGTGAAAAGGGTGACGCATGGCTGGGCGACGACGGTCCTGGTTCCTGGGTGTGGCGGCGCTGATCGTGGCCGGGCTGGCCTGCCCGGCGGTG
>DATDIH010000217.1:0-3268 GCA_036521155.1 Streptosporangiaceae bacterium | reverse complement strand
GGCCGAGCACGGCCTGCGGCTGCTGCGCAGCCATGCGGCCGGCTCGGGCCCCCTGCAGCCTGCCGACCTGGGCCGGGCCATGCTGGTGACCCGGCTGAACCAGATCAGCGTGGGCGGTTCCGGGGTGGACCCGGCGGTGCTCGAGGTGCTCGCGGACGCCCTCAACCGGGGCTTCACCCCGCCCGTGCCGCTGTACGGGGCGATCGGCACCGGCGACCTGACCGCGCTGGCCTCCCTGGGGCTGTGCCTGATCGGCGAGCGGGCCTGGCGCACCGGCACCGGGCCGCCGCCGCGGTTCCCGCTCCGCCCGGCCGAGGCGCTCGGGTTCATGAGCAGCAACGCCGCCACGCTCGGTGAGGCCGCGCTGGCCTGCCACGAGCTGGGCGTCCTGGTCCGCGCCGGGGTGGTGATCGCAGCCCTGTCGCTGCTCGCGGTGCGCGGCTCGCTGGAGCCGTACGCGCCGGTGGTGCACCGGGGCCGCCCGGCCGGGCAGCAGCGGGTGGCCCGCCGGATGCGGGCCCTGCTGGCGGGCGACCACCAGGAACCGGCCCGGATCCAGGACTCTTACGGCTACCGGGCGTTTCCCCAGGTCCACGGGCCGGCGGTGGACTCGCTGGGGTACGCCACCCAGGTGGTCACCACCGAGCTCAACTCGGCCAGCGAGAATCCGGTCGTCGACCCGGCCGGCCACGCGGTGTGGCATAACGGCAACTTCCACGCCGCCTACGCCGGGCTGGCCCTCGACTCGGCGCGCGCGGCGCTGTTCCAGACCGCGGCGCTGGCCGCGGCCCGGCTGGGCACCCTGGTCGAGCCGTCCTTCACCGGCCTGCACGCGTTCGCCGCGGAGTCCCCGGCCAGCTCGGGCGTCATGATCCTGGAGTACGTCGCGCAGTCCGCGGTGGCGGACCTCCGCCGGTTCGCCAGCCCGGCCGCGCTGGGCAGCGCCGTGCTGTCCCGGGGCGTGGAAGAGCACGCCGGCTTCTCCACCCAGTCCGCCCGGGCCAGCACCGACGCGGTGGCGGCCTACCGGGCCGTGCTGGCCTGTGAGCTGGCCGCCGCGGTCCGGGTGCTCCGGATGCAGGACCGCGCCCCGGTAGCGGGCGGGCCGCTGCGGGCCGCCTTCGACGCCGCGGACATGGTCCTCGACCCGCGGACGGCCGACCGCCCGCTCGACGCCGACCTCACCGCGGCCGAGGGACTTCTGGGTGGGTATGCCACTTTTGGCCGACTCGAGGATGATGTCTAAGGTGATGGCACACACACGACGAGGAGGCCGTAACCGGTGAGCATCCTTGGCACCCGGGTCGTGCGCACCGAGGACCCCCGGCTGCTCACGCAGGGCGGCGTCTACACCGATGATCTGCGGATCCCGGAGCTGGACGGGGCGGCGCGGATCACGTTCGTGCGCAGCCCGATCGCGCACGCCCGGATCACCGGCATCGACACCGGCGCGGCCCTGGCGTCCCCCGGGGTGGTGGCCGTGCTGACCGCGGCCGACATGGACGACATCCCGGCCGCCAGCGGCCGGCCGACTACCGAGCCGCTGCTGGCCGCGGACCGGGTCCGCTACGTCGGCGAGGCCGTCGCCATCGTGGTGACCGAGCAGGGCTACCAGGGTGAGGACGCGGCCGAGCTGGTCAGCGTGGACTACGACCCGCTGCCTGCGGTGGTGGACCTCGACGACGCCCTGGCCGGGGACACCCTGCTGTTCGACGGGACCGACTCCAACGTGATCCGCACCGGGGGCGAGCCGGCCCCGCCGGGTACGTTCGACGGCTGCGAGGTCGTGGTCCGGCGCACGTTCCCCAATCAGCGGCTCGCGCCGCTGCCACTCGAGGGCCGGGCGGCCGCAGCCCGCTGGGCCGGCGGGCGGCTGACGCTGTGGGCCAGCACCCAGAACGCGCAGCTGGCCCGGGACGCGCTGGCCGGGGCGGTCGGGCTGGACGCCGCCGCGGTGCGGGTCGTCGCGCCCGACGTGGGCGGCGGCTTCGGCGCCAAGATCGCCGTCGACCGGGACACGATCATCGTGGCCTGGGCGGCGAAGCACCTGGGCCGCCCGGTGCGCTGGGTGGAGACCCGGAACGAGAACCTGCTGGGCATGGTGCACGGCCGGGCGCAGCGGCACACGATCACGATCGGCGGGAACACCGGCGGCCGGATCCTCGCCTACCACCTGGACATCGTCCAGGATTCCGGGGCCTACCCGCGGGGCGCCACGTTCCTGCCCGGGCTGACCCAGCTGATGGCCAGCGGCGTGTACGACCTGGCGTACTGCGGGTCCGCGTTCCGCTCGGTGCTGACCAACACCATGCCGATCGGCGCCTACCGGGGCGCGGGACGGCCCGAGGCCACGGCCGCGATCGAGCGGGCCGTGGACCTGTTCGCCGCGGAGATCGGGATGGACCCGGCCGAGGTCCGGCGGCAGAACCTGGTGGCGCCGGAGGCGTTCCCCTACACCACCGCGAGCGGCGCCGTGTACGACACCGGGGACTACGCGGCCGCGCTGGATGCGGTGCTGTCCGGAGCCGGCTATGCCGGGCTGCGGGACGAGCAGGCGCAGCGCCGCGCGCTGAGCGGTCAAGGACAGGGCGGCCCGGTCCAGCTCGGCATCGGCCTGGCCACCTACGTGGAGATCACGGCCGGGGATGGCGGGGGCGAGACGTCCCGGGTGGTGGTGGACGCCACCGGCGCGGCGACGGTGTACACCGGCAGTTCGCCGCACGGCCAGGGCCACGAGACCGCGTTCGCGATGCTGGTCACCGACCAGCTCGGCATCCCGATGGACAAGATCACCGTGATCCACGGGGACACCGATCAGGTGCCCGTCGGGATCGGGACCTTCGGCTCCCGGTCACTGCAGCTCGGCGGCACCGCGGTCCATCAGGCCACCCTCCAGGTGAAGGACCAGGCCCGCGAGGTGGCGGCGGGCATGATCGAGGCCAGCTCCGCCGACCTGGAACTGGACACCGCCACCGGCACCTGGCAGGTCCGTGGCGACCCGGACACCGCGCTGAGCTGGGCGGAGGTGGCCGCGCAGGCCGGGCCGGCCGGGCTGGCGGCCGACGTCGAATTCCGCGCGGACAGTCCCACGTTCCCGTTCGGGGCGCACCTGGCCGTGGTCGAGGTAGACACCCAGACCGGGAAGGCCACCCTGATCCGCCACGTCACCGTGGACGACGCCGGAAAGGTGCTGAACCCGGTGCTGGCCGAAGGGCAGCGGCACGGCGGCATCGCCCAGGGGGCGGCGCAGGCCCTGCTGGAAGAGGTG
>DATDIH010000216.1:0-12948 GCA_036521155.1 Streptosporangiaceae bacterium | reverse complement strand
CGGCACCGCGCCGGGCGGGCTGTACATCGGCAACGACCTGTTCATGGCCTACACCGGCAGCAACCACACGGTCCAGGTCAAGAACCTGGCCTCCGGCGTGACGTTCAACGCGGGCGGGAACGTCATCTCGGCGCCGTCCATCGCCACCGACGGCGACGGTGCCGTGCTCCTCTTCGGGCGCGGCAGCGACAGCGCCCTGTGGTTCAAGTCGTGCACCGAGACCGGCACCTGCTCGGCCTGGACGTCGCTGGGCGGCAATATCACCGCCAAACCGGGCGCGGTCTTCACCGGCCCGGCCGCGGGTGACTACCGCGTCTACGCCCGCGGGGGTAACGGGGCCGTGTGGTTCCGCGACCACAGCCCCAGCGGCTGGGCCGCGTGGCGTTCGTTCGGCGGCAGCCTGCTGGCCGGCACCGGCCCGGCCGCGGCCGAGGCCTCCAGCGGTCCCTACGTGCTGGTGGTGGGCACGAACAAGCAGATGTACATCGCCGGACCGGGGGTGGTTCCGTTCAGCGCAGCCGGCGGGCAGACCACCGCCAGCCCGGGGCTGGCCTTCACCGCGGCCCCGTCCGGCGGCCAGGCCGCGCTGGTCGGCGTGGCTACCGGCACCAATGGCTCCGGCTTCTACCACCGGTTCCTGTCCAACTCGCCGGGCTGGCACTCGCTGGGCGGCCACTGGAACTCCGGTCTGACCGTGGCCGGCCTGTCCGGCACCACCACCACGACCACGCTGGGCCTGGGCACCGACAACAACGTGTACGCGGGCACCCAGTCCTGGGCCACCTACCCGCCCAAGCTGTTCGCCTTCGTCAAGGAGACCTGATCTGGCCTGATCCAGGGCGAGCAGCACAGAGCCCGGAGAGCTCAGCTCTCCGGGCTCTTTTTTACCTATATCGAAGGTCGCGGGCGGCTCTTTCCGGTCAGACGCTGGGTAGCTTGCTGGTCAGGGCCAGGGTGGCCGGGGACCGGGGCGCCGGGACGGCGCGGGCTGGGCTCCGGGCCGGCAGCCGCTGCAGGTCCTCGGCGGTCAGCTCGCCGGTGGAGATCAGCAGCGTGGCCAGTTCCTCCAGAGCCCGCGGGCCCCGCAGCCCGGGTACGCCCAGCCGGGCGTAGCGCTCGCGGATGTTCTCGCACCGCTTGACCACGGCATGCTGGCCCCAGCCGATGCGCTCGGCGGCCTCCCGCGCCGTGCACGGGGTGGCCACTCCCGGGTAGCGCCAGATCAGGTACTTCTCGAACCGGGCGGCCAGGATCAGCCGGTCCGAATCGGACAGCCGGGGCCGGGCCCGCACGCTGGTGATGGCCCGCGAATCGGTGGGCACGGCGGCCAGCGGGCGCGGCTCGGACTCGTCGCTGTCGTCCGGCAGCCGGACCAGCAGCGTGTAGTTGCCTTGCCCGCCGGTCAGCCGGAGCTTGGCGTGCCACTGCTGCAACGGCAGAGCCAGGCCCGGCGGCAGATCCGCGCGGAAGCCGCGGTCGCCGGTCACGAACAGCAGGCAGGCGTGGCTGTCGTTGTGCACCCACCAGGTGCCGTCGTGGAAGCGCAGGCTGCCGGCGGTCCGGGACAGGCCCCGGTCGGCCGCGTCCAGCACGACCGTGCACTTCTTGGAGCGGCCGAAGGTGAACGATTCCCCCGGCCGGACCCGCCAGGAGCGCGGGCCGTACATCACGATCAGTGGATCTTCTGTCCGGTCTTCGACCGTTTCCCCGTTTTCAACCACATTACGTAGACTCCCGAACCCCCGGTTTGGTTGGCGTGAGATATTTACCATTTTCGGCACTTGGCCGTTGCTGATTGCCGGCCACCCTGAAGGGTCAGGGGAGTGCTCCCCTGGCTGGCGTTTGGGCGGTATTGCACCCTGAAGCGGTCAGGGCGGCGGGGCCGTCCCACAACACCAAGGGGGACGCGATGTTCGCGTCGAAATTCAGCCAGGCGCTGGCCGCCACCGTGGCCGGCGGCAGCCTGGCCGTCGTTCTGGCCGCGGGGGCCACGGCCGGGATGGCCAGCTCGGCGTCGGCGGCAACCTCTCCGGCGCCGGCCGCCGGGGTCGCGCCGGCCGCGGCCGTGATCGGCTCCGACCGCCTGCTCGGCTACACCGGCACCGACGGGGCGTTCTGGCTGCGGAACCTGTCCACCGGCGGCCTGACCGGGGCGGCCGGGCACCTGATCGGCGCGCCCGCGCTCCTGGCCGACGGCAGCACGCTGTTCGTGTTCGGCCGGGGCACCGACAACCACCTGTGGGTCAACAGCTGCACCTGGTCCGGCACCTGCGGTGCCTGGGTGTCGCTGGGCGGCACCCTCACCTCTGCCCCGGCCGCCAGCATCAGCGGCCCGTCCGTGGCCGACTACTCGGTCTACGCCCGGGGCGCCAACGGCGCGCTGTGGAGCCGCACCCGCACTGCGTCCGGCTGGGGTGGCTGGCGCTCGCTCGGCGGCCAGCTGCTGAACGGCACCGGCCCGGCCGCCGCCTACCTGGCTGGGGACGGCCCCTGCACGCTGGTGGTGGGCACCAACCAGCAGCTCTACGTGGAGGGGCCCGGAGTGACCGGCTTCAACCCGGCCGGCGGCCGCACCACCTCGACGCCAGCCCTGACGGCCATCCCGTCCGCGCAGAACCAGCCCGCGGCCCTGATCGGCTTCGCCCGCGGCACCGACAACGCGGGCTACTACCACCGCTTCATCGCCAGCACGCCGGGCTGGCACAGCATGGGCGGCCAGCTCAGCAGCGGCGTGGCCGCGGCCATGGAGATTGAGACCACCATCCCGATCACCTACACCTACGCCCTCGGCGCCGACGACAACATCCTGGAGGCCTCGGCCTCCTGGGCGGCCCCGGCCCCGGGCCTGAACGGCTGGCACCCGGTCGGCTGAGGCCAGAGCAGCCAATCCGCGCCACCGGCCGGAGCCCGGGGCCACGTGCCCCGGGCTCCCACGCGTCCAGGCTGCCCTTCTAGGGTGGCTGTGGGAACGCGCTGCTTCCCCATCCTCGGGAGGATCGATGGCACTTGACGAAGCGACCACCGCGCGGCTGAAGGACGCCCTGGCCACCGTGGTCGTGATCCCGGTGACCCCGATGCGGCCGGACGGCAGCATCGAGTGGGGCACCTACACCGACCTGATCCGGCGGGTAGTGGACGCCGGGATCACGGTGATCACCGCCAACGGCAACACCGGCGAGTTCTACGCGCTGACCCCGGCCGAGGCCCGGCAGGCCACCGAGCAGGCCGTGCGCGCCGCGCACAGCGAGACCGGCATCGGCGGCCACGCCGACGTGCTGGCCGGTGTGGGCCAGGACACCGCCACCGCCATCGGCGCGGCCCAGCACGCCGAGCAGGCCGGGGCGCAGATGATCATGATCCACCAGCCGGTCCACCCCTATCAGTCGGCCGAGGGCTGGATCGACTACCACCAGGCCATCGCCGACGCCGTGCCCGACCTGGGCGTGGTCCTGTACGTGCGCAGTGAGCAGGTCACCGGGGCTCAGATCGCCGAGCTCGGGACCCGCAGCCCCAACGTGATCGGGGTCAAGTACGGGGTCAGGGACGCGGCCCGGTTCGGCGCGGTGGCCCGCGACGCCGGCCTGGACCGGTTCACCTGGCTGGCCGGGCTGGCCGAGCCCTACGCCCCCGGGTACTGGGCCTATGGCGCGCGCGGGTTCACCTCCGGGCTGGCCAACGTCAGCCCGGCCCTGGCCCTGTCCCTGCTGGGTGCGCTGCGGGACGGCGACCAGGCCGGGGCCATGGACACCTGGGAGCTGATCCGGCCCTTCGAGGACCTGCGCGCGGCCAGCGCGTCGGCCGGCAACGTCAGCGTGGTCAAGGAGGCCCTGGCCCAGATCGGGCTGTGCGGCCGGGCTGTGCGGCCGCCGAGCCGGGTCCTGCCCAAGGAGGCCCGCGACGCCGTGACCGACATCTTGCGATCCTGGAGCCTGGACCCGGCCGAGGGCCCGGCGGAGGTCCAGCCGTGACCAAGACCCCCGAGGAACTGCGCAGCCACGCCTGGTTCGGCAGCGACCGCATGTCCGGCCTGCGGGCCTTCGGCCACCGATCGCGCATGCGCCAGCTGGGCGTGGCTCCCGACGAGTACGCGGGCAAGCCGATCATCGCGATCCTCAACACCTGGTCCGAGATGAACGGGTGCCACATGCACCTGCGGGAGCGGGCCGCCCAGGTCAAGCGGGGCGTGCTGGAGGCCGGTGGCTTCCCCATCGAGTTCCCGGTGGCCACGCTGTCCGAGTCGTTCCAGAAGCCGACCCCGATGATGTACCGGAACCTGCTGGCCATGGACGCCGAGGAGCTGCTGCGTTCCTACCCGGCCGACGGCGCGGTGCTGATGGGCGGCTGCGACAAGACCACCCCGGCCCTGCTGATGGGCGCGGCCAGCGCGGGCCTGCCCGCCATCTACCTCCCGGCCGGGCCGATGCTGAGCGGCAACTACCGCGGCCAGACCGTGGGCAGCGGCACCGACCAGTGGAAGTTCTGGGACGACGCCCGGGCCGGGCTGATCGGCGACTGTGAACTGGCCGACCTGGAGTCCGGCATCGCCCGCTCGCCCGGGCACTGCATGACCATGGGTACCGCGTCCACCATGACCTCGGCGGCCGAGGCGCTCGGCATGACCCTGCCCGGGGCGGCGTCGATCCCGGCCGTGGACTCGGCCCACTACCGGAACGCCGTGGCCACCGGCCAGCGCATCGTGCAGATGGTCTGGGATGACCTGCGGCCCGCCGACATCTTGACCCGGGAGGCGTTCGAGGACGCGGCCGCCACCGTGCTGGCCCTGGGCGGCTCGACCAACGCGCTCATCCACCTGGTGGCCATGGCCGGCCGGGCCGGTGTCGAGCTGACCCTGGACGACTTCGACGAGATCTCCCGCCGGGTCCCGGTGCTGGCCAACATCCGGCCCAGCGGCGAGTACCTGATGGAGGACTTCTACTACGCGGGCGGGCTGCGCGCGCTCCTGGCCCAGCTGGCCACGGTGCCCGGCGCGCTGCACCTGGACCGGCCCACGGCCAGCGGCGGGACGTTCGGCGAGCAGATCAACGCGGCGGCCGTGTACCGCGACGAGGTCATCCGCTCGCCCGAGCACGCGCTGTCGGCCGAAGGCGGGGTGGCCGTGCTGCGCGGCAACCTGGCCCCGGACGGCGCGGTCATCAAGCACATCGCGGCTGAGCCGCGGCTGCTCAAGCACACCGGGCCGGCCGTGGTGTTCGACAGCTACACCGACATGCAGCAGCGGATCAACGACCCGGCCCTGAACGTCACCGCCGACTCGGTCCTGGTCCTGCGCAACGCCGGGCCCAAGGGCGGCCCGGGCATGCCCGAGTACGGCATGCTGCCCATCCCCAGCTACCTGCTCAAGCAGGGCGTCCGGGACATGGTCCGGATCAGCGACGCCCGGATGAGCGGGACCAGCTACGGGGCCTGCGTGCTGCACGTGGCGCCGGAGTCGTTCGTGGGCGGCCCGCTGGCCCTGGTCCGCACCGGCGACCTGATCACCCTGGACGCCGCGGCCCGGGAACTGCGGCTGGAGGTGCCGGACGAGGAACTGGCCGCCCGCCGGGCCGCGTGGCAGGCCCCGGAGCCGAAGTTCGAGCGCGGCTACGGCGTGCTGTTCACCGACCAGATCACCCAGGCCAACGAGGGCTGCGACTTCGCCTTCCTGGCCAAGCAGGGCCGCAATCCGGAAGCCAATCCCAGATAGCGTGAAGGCGACGAAGGGATGCCGATGATTCAGGGGTTCAACCCGCGGACGGGTAAGCCCACCGGGGAACCGGTGGCCGAGACGACCGAGGCCGAGGTGAACGCGGCCGTCGAGGCGGCCGCCGAGGCCCTGCCGGCCTGGGCGGCCCTGGCCGACGAGGCCCGCGCCCGCGCCCTGGAGGCCATCGCCGACGCGCTCGACGAGCACGCCGCCGACCTGGTGGCCCTGGCCGACGAGGAGACCGCGCTGGGCGAGACCCGGCTGACCGGTGAGGTGGGCCGGACCACCGGCCAGCTGCGGCTGTTCGCCGGCGTGCTCCGGGACGGCGGGTACGCCGACATCGCCGAATCCCCGGCGGCCGGCGGCATCCCCGAGATCCGCCGGATCAGCCACCCGGTGGGCCCGGTGGCGGTGTTCGCCGCGTCCAACTTCCCGTTCGCGTTCTCGGTCATGGGCGGCGACACCGCGTCCGCGCTGGCCGCGGGCTGCCCGGTGGTGGTCAAGGCCCACGAGGGCCACCCCGGCACCTCGGACCTGACCGCCCGGCTCGTGCTCGACGCGCTCGGCTCCGCCGGCGCCCCCGAGGGCGTGTTCGCGCTGATCCACGGGGTGGACGCCGGGCTGCGGCTGCTGAAGCACCCGGTCATCACCGCGGCCGGGTTCACCGGCTCGACCACGGGCGGCCTGGCCCTGGCCGCGATCTGCGCCGAGCGCGAGGTGCCGATCCCGTTCTTCGGCGAGCTGGGCGCGGTCAACCCGGTGGTCGTGCTGCCGGGCGCGGCCGCCCAGCGGGCCGCCGACATCGCGACCGGCTACGCGGCCTCGCTCACCCTGGGCGCCGGCCAGTTCTGCACCAACCCCGGCCTGCTGTTCGTGCCCGGCAGCGACCAGGGCCTGCGCAACGCCCTGGAAGGCGCGGTCACCGAGTCCAGCGGGGCTCCCATGCTGTCGGAGCGGATCTACTCCGGCTACGAGGCGGCCCTGGCCGAGATCGAGGCCCATCCGGCGGTGACCGCGGTGGCCGCCGGGACCACCGGCGAGGGCCCGTGGGCCGCGACCCCGCGGCTGTTCTCGACCACACTCGAGCAGTTCGCCGCCGACACCGAGGTGCTGGCCAAGGAGCGGTTCGGGCCGGCCGGGCTGGTCATCACCTACCCGTCGGCCGAGGAACTGCTGCCGGTGCTGGCCCAGCTCGAGGGCAACCTGGTCGGCAGCGTGCACGGCGACGAGGACGACCGCGCCGACCTGGCCACGGCTCGCCAGGTCATCGCGGTGTTCGAGCGCACCGTGGGCCGGATCGTGTGGAACGGCTGGCCCACCGGGGTGGCCGTGAACGCGGCCCAGCATCACGGCGGCCCCTACCCGGCCACGACCGCGCCCATCTTCACCTCGGTCGGGTCGGCGGCCATCCGCCGCTGGCTGATCCCCGTGGCCTACCAGGGGCTGCCCGACGGGCTGCGGCCAGCCCGGCTGGCGGCCCAATCGACGGAGCACTGAGCCGGTGGCCGTCGCCGCTTACCTGTACCCGTGGGACGTGGACGGCGACCCGGCCGCCGCGGACCGGATCGCGGCCCTGGGCGTCACCGAGGTGTCCCTGGCCGCCGCCTACCACGCGGTGCGCGCGGTCACCCCGTTCCACCCCCGGCACCGGATCGTGACCCGGGACGCCGCCGTCTACCACCGGCGGGACCCGGCCCGCTGGTCAGCCGGGCACCTGGTCCCGGCCGACCCGGACCCGGCCGAGGCCAAGGAGGGAGCGGGCGCGGTGGGCTCGTTCGAGCGGGCCGCGGACGCGCTGCGGGCCGCCGGGCTGCGGGTCAACGCCTGGATCGTGCTGGCCCACAACGGCCGCCTGGCCGCCACCCACCCCGAGTGCGCGGTCCGCAACGCCTGGGGTGACTCCTACCCGTGGGCGCTGTGCGCCGGGTCGCCGGCCGTGGCCGAGTACGCGGCCGCCCTGGCCGCCGAGATCGCGGCCCTGGACGCCGTGGCCGACGTGGAACTGGAAGCCTGCGGCTGGTACGGCTACGACCACGGCAGCGCCCACGACAAGACCGGCGGCACCCCGGCGGGCCCGGCCGGGCGGCTGCTGGACGCCTGCTTCTGCGCGGACTGCGCGGCCACGCTGCGGGTGGCCGGCGCGGACCCGGACGCCATCGCGGCCGCGGTGCGGTCGGCGTTCGACGGCGGCCCGGACGTCCCGGGCGAACTGGCCACCACGCTGGCCACGGTCCGGGCCGCGACCGCGGCCGGTTTCCTCGAGCACGTGGTGGGCGCGGTGCGGGCGGCCGCGCCGGGTAAGGACGTACTGGTCCACGCCCACCCGGACCCGGCCGAGGCCGGGTCCAACCCGGGATTCGAGCTTCCCGTGCTGCTCGGGCCGGCCGGCGCCGACGGCATCATCCTGGCCTGCCCGGGCCCGGCGGCCCCGGCGGCCTCGTTCGTGGCCGCAACCGCCCGGGCCGTCCAGTCCGCGACGGCCGCCGCCGCGATCCCGGCCGGCCGGCGGATCGTCGCCACCTTGCCCGCGGTGGCCGCGCTGGGCGCGGACACCGGCGAGCTGCCCGCCAAGGCCAAGGCGGTGCTGGCCGCCGGAGCGACCGACCTGCGGCTCTACCACGCGGGCCTGGCCTCGGCGGCCGACCACGCGGCCCAGCGCGAGGTGGCCGAACTATAGGCTGAGGCGGTGAGCCCACAGATCGCCACCAACACCTCCGTCAGCCGGGACGAGCTGCTCGAATTCATCCGTCCCCGGCACCATGCCATCGTCATCACCGCCCGGGCCGACGGCCGGCCGCAGGCCTCGCCGGTCACCTGTGGGGTCGATGAGGCCGGGCGCATCGTCGTGTCCACCTACCCCGAGCGGGCCAAGACCCACAATGCCCGCCGCCACCCCCAGGCCAGCGTGCTGTTCCTGTCCGACGACTTCGGCGGGGCCTGGGTGCAGGTTGATGGGGAGGCCGAGGTCATCGACATGCCCGAGGCCGCCGAGGCGCTGGTCGACTACTACCGGTCGATCGCGGGCGAGCACCCGGACTGGGACGAATACCGGCAGGCCATGGTGCGCCAGGGCAAGTCGCTGCTCCGCATCACGCCCAAGTCCTGGGGGCCGATCGCCACGGGCGGCTTCCCGGCCCGGCTGGCGGGCTGACCGGGATGGCCGGCCTGTCCCTGCGCACCCGGCGGCTCCGGGCCTGGATCGTGCTGAGCTGGCTGATCCTGGCCCTGTTGCTCATCGCCGGGGTGATCGTCGCGTTCACGGTGAGCGGGATCGCCGGGGTCATCTTGTTCGGCGCGGGCGCCGTCGGCTACCTGGTGCTGGGAGCCGCCGTGTTCATGTACATGCCGCGCCGGGGCTGACCATGGTGCTCATCATCGTGGTGGCGTTGATCATCGTGGTCGCGGTGGTGGCCGTCATTCTCAACCGCGTGAGCCGCTAGCGTCAGCGCCGCCAGAGTCCTGGGCCAGCAGGGCCACGTGCAGCGAGGTGCGGGACTCGGCCGAGTCCAGGTCAACGCCGAGGATCCGCTCGATCTGCTCCAGGCGCTGGTAGAAGGTGGGCCGGGCCAGGTGGGCGCGCTGCGCGGCCGCGGCCTTGTTGCCGCCTTCCTCCAGGTACGCGGCCAGGCACGACAGCAGCTGTGAGCCCTGGGCCTCGTCCGCGGCCAGCAGCGGGCCCAGCTCCCGTTCGGCGAACATCTGCAGCCTGGTGTCGTCGCGGAGCAGGTGCAGCAGCCCGCGCAGCCGCATGTCCGGCAGCCGGTAGAACGCCCTCGTCCCGGGGTTGCGGATGGCGACGTCGCCCACCTGCCGGGCCTCCAGGAACGACCGCCGCACGTCGCGCAGGGTCTCGGTGGCCGACCCGACGCCCAGCACGAACGGTTCCTTCGCTATCGGGAACCGCAGCCGGAGCCGCTGGCGCAGCCGCCCGGCCAGCGCGGTCAGCTCGGCGTCGGGATCGGCCCGGGGCGGCAGCGACAGCAGCGCCCCGGCCCGGGTGTCGTCCAGCGACCCGACCAGCGCGGGCAGCCGCCCATCCCGGCAGGCGTCGGCCACCGCCTCGGTGACCTCGGCCACCCGGGTGTGGGCGGAGATGCCGGGGCCGGCGTCACGGATACGCACCACCGCCGCGATCAGCTGGCGTCCGCTGACCGGCACCCCCAGCGCCCGGGCCCGGGCCGCCGCCTCCTCCGGGTCGGCGTGCGCGCTCTCCACGATCGCGCTGATCAGCGTGCGGTGGGCCTGCCGTTCCAGGCTCTCCTGCTGCCGGGTCAGCAGCCGCCCCAGGGCCAGCGTGCTGGCCGCCCGCTCGATCAGCACGAAGTCCGGCGGCCCCGGGGGCTCGTTCATCACCTGGATGACCCGGCCCCAGTCCTCACCACGGGGGCCGACCGTGGTCACCAGCCATCCGGCGTCCTCGTGGTAAAAGGTCCGGCGCGGCCCGGACACCGTGCGGGCCTGATGCTCGAACCCGGCCAGCAGGGCGCGCGGGTCGGCGCCCGCGGGGGAGCAGGCCAGCACCCGGTGCGACAGATCCTCGAGGATGACCGGCCGCCCGGCCAGCAGTGCGGCCTGCCGGACGATCTCCTCCGGCGGCGCTCCGGCCACCGACAGGTCGGTGAACGTCTCGTGCACCCGTTCGGACCGGCGCAGCTCGTCCAGCTGGGCGTCGATGATCATCGCGTGCACGGTCTCGGTGATTTCCACGAACGGAACCTCGCGGCGGAACGCGATCAGCGGCACCCCGTGCGACTCGGCCGCGGTGACCAGCGCGTCCGGCAGCGCCTGGTAGCGGCGGCCCAGCTCGACGGCCAGCCCGCTCACCCCGGTGGCGGCCAGGTCGGCGATGTAGACCGCCAGCAGCGCGGGTTCTTCGGGCAGGGCGATCCCGGTGCTCAGCACCAGTTCGCCGCCGTGCAGCAGCCGGGCCACGTCGGCTTGCTCGATGGCGTGCACCCAGCGCACCGGCCGGTCCAGCGCCCGCGCCGCGGCCAGCACCTGCGGCCGGCCGCGCCGGACCACCTCCAGCTCCAGCACGTCGGTCACGGTGGGCAGCACGGTAGCCTCCTGACATAGTGTCGCCACTGGGCTGATTCTCCTTACAGTATGTCTTCCGGTTGACCCGCCGGTAACCCGCACACTGGTAGTCATGGCTGATCTCTACGCCCGCCACCAAGCGGTCATCCCCAACTGGGTCGCGCTCTACTACGACCAGCCCATCGAGCTGACCGGCGGCAAAGGCTGCCGGGTCACCGACGCGAACGGTAAGAGCTACCTGGACTTCTTCGCCGGCATCTTGACCAACATGCTCGGCTACGACGTGTCCGAGGTGCGCGAGGCGGTCGAGCGCCAGCTGGCCACCGGGGTCGTGCACACCTCGACGCTGTACCTCATCCGCAGCCAGGTCGAGCTGGCCGAGAAGATCGCCCGGCTGTCCGGTATCGGTGACGCCAAGGTGTTCTTCACCAACTCCGGCACCGAGGCCAACGAGACCGCCCTGCTGCTGGCCACCACGGCCCGCGGCGCCGACCAGGTGCTGGCCATGCGCAACAGCTACCACGGCCGGTCGTTCGGCGCGGTGGCCATCACCGGCAACGCTGGCTGGAAGCCGTCCTCGCTGGCCCCGTTCGGCGTCCACTACCTGCACGGCGCCGACCAGCACCTGCCCGCCTTCGCCGGGATGTCCGACGCCGACTACATCGCGGCCTGCGTGGCCGACCTGAGGAACGTGCTCAGCACGGCCGCGCACCCGGCCGACGTGGCCGCGCTGATCGCCGAGCCGGTGCAGGGCGTGGGCGGGTTCACCATGGCCCCCGATGGCCTGTTCGCCGCCTACCAGGAGGTCCTGGACGAGCACGGCATCTTGTTCATCTCCGATGAGGTGCAGACCGGCTGGGGCCGCACCGGCGAGCACTTCTGGGGCATCGGCGCGCACGGCGTCACCCCGGACGCGATGACGTTCGCCAAGGGCCTGGGCAACGGGTTCGCGATCGGCGGCGTGGTCGCCCGCGGCGACCTGCTGGACGGGCTGCGCGGCAACGGCATCTCCACCTTCGGCGGCAACCCGATCTCCACCACCGCCGCCAACGCCACCCTGGACTATGTGCTCGACCACGACCTGCAGGCCAACGCGGCCCGGCTGGGCCAGATCATCATCCCCGGCCTGCGTGCCGCGGCCGCGGCCAGCGCGACGGGCGGCTCGGTGAGAGGACGGGGCCTGATGTTCGCGCTCGACATGATCGACCCCAGGACTGGCCAGGCCAGCGCGCCGCTGGCCGCCCGCATGCTGGAGGAGACCCGCGAGCGCGGGCTGCTGATCGGCAAGGGCGGCCTGACCGGCAACACCCTGCGGATGGCGCCGCCGCTCACCCTGAGCGAGGCCGAGGCGCGCGAAGGCCTGGCCATCCTGACCGACGCCCTGAAGGCCGTAAGCGAGGAGACACAGTGACATCTATTGGCAGCCAGCCCGGCAAGCACGTCACCCACTGGATCGGCGGCAAGCCGTGGGACGGCACCGCCGAGCGGCAGGGCGATGTCTATGACCCGGCTACCGGCCAGGTCACCGGGCACGTCGACTTCGCCAGCCCGGCCGAGGTCGACGCGGTGGTGGCCGCGGCCAAGACGGCCTTCGACAGCTGGAAGAAGGTCTCGCTGTCCAAGCGGGCCGCCATCTTGTTCAAGTTCCGCGAGCTGATCCACGCGCACGTGCCGGAGCTGGCCGCGCTGATCACCGCCGAGCACGGCAAGGTCGCCTCCGACGCGGCCGGTGAGGTGGCCCGCGGCCTGGAAGTCGTCGAGTTCGCCTGCGGCATCCCGCACCTGCTCAAGGGCGGCTTCTCCGAGAACGTGTCCACCGGCGTGGACTCCTACTCGATCCGGCAGCCGCTCGGGGTGGTGGCGGGCATCACCCCGTTCAACTTCCCGGCCATGGTGCCGATGTGGATGTTCCCCATCGCCATCGCCTGCGGCAACACGTTCATCCTCAAGCCGTCGGAGAAGGACCCGTCCGCGTCCCTGCTGATCGCGCAGCTGTGGGCCGAGGCTGGCCTGCCCGAGGGCGTGTTCAACGTGCTGCAGGGGGACAAGGTCGCGGTGGACGGGCTGCTCCACCACCCGGACGTGGCCGCGGTCAGCTTCGTCGGCTCCACCCCGATCGCGCGTTACGTCTACGAGCAGGGCACCCAGGCCGGCAAGCGGGTGCAGGCCCTGGGCGGGGCCAAGAACCACATGGTGGTGCTGCCCGA
>DATDIH010000215.1:0-8138 GCA_036521155.1 Streptosporangiaceae bacterium | reverse complement strand
AACGTCCGCCCCCCAGCGCCCGGACCAAACGGCCGCCCCCCGGCCACGGGCGCTGACCAGATGCCGCCCGGCGGCCCCCCGCCCGCCGCCAACCGCGTGCCGCCAAGCCCCCCGGCCACCGGCGCCAACCGCGGGCCTTCCGGGCCCCCGGGCCGGACGCCGAATGAGCCGCCCAGCTGGCCCCAGCGGGACGCGTCCGTCCCGGCCACCCCACGGTTCATCCCGAACCCGGACTACGACCCGGACGCGCCCGCCCCACGACGCCCGGCCGCCCCTCCGCGCCCGCCCGCCGCACAACCCCCACCGGCCCCGCAACCTTCGCCGGCCCCGCCACCCCCGCCGGCCCCGCCACCCCCGGCCGTCACCGCACGCCCTCCGGCCCCACCAGCCTCCGCGGCCGCCCCGCCTGCTGCGGCCCCCGCACGCCCAGCCACCGGCCCGCACCCCACGCGCCCGGCCACGGGCCCGCATCCGGTGGCGCGCCCCGGCCCCGGCCCGTACCCCGCGGCCGCGTCCTCGCCAACCCGCGCCCCCCAGGCAACTCCCGCCCCGCAGGCCGCCCCCGCCCCGCAGCCAGCTCACGCCCCGCAGGCCGCCCCCAGCCCAAACGCCACTCCGGGCCCGTACGCACCCTCAGCCTCACCGGCCCCCTCATCCTCACTGGCACCCCCAGCCGCTCGCGCCACCCAGGCCGGACCGGCGGCCACCAGTCCGGCGGCCGCCACAGCAGGTGGAGGCTCGGTCCTGGCCCAGATCCCGTACCTGATCGTCCTGGCCTGCACGATCGGCGGGGTGGTGTGGGCCTGGCGTGGTGCGCACGCCGTGAGCAACGGGGCCGGGGTGGTGGGCGGCGCGCTGCTGGCCGGCGCGCTGGCCCGGCTCCTGCTTCCGCAGAGCGCGGTGGGACTGCTGGCCAACCGGCGGCGGTTCGCGGACGTGCTGGCGCTCGGCCTGCTCGGGGTCGGGCTGCTGGTACTGGCCCTGGTTCTGCCCCCCACCTGAGGCCCCCACCTGAGGCCGCCGGCCCGAGGCCGCCGACCTCAGGCCGCCGGCTACGAGGAGAGAGAGACATGGCACGTCAGGGCAAGGTAGCCGTGATTGGAGCCGGTTTCTACGGTTCGACCACGGCCCAGCGACTGGCCGAGTACGACGTTTTCGACGAGGTCGTGCTGACCGACATCATCGAAGGCCGGCCCGAGGGTCTCGCGCTGGACATGAACCAGTCGCGGCCGATCGAACACTTCGAAACCAGGGTCACCGGCCAGACCACGACCCCGGACGGCCAGGGCTACGAGGCGCTCGGCGGCTCGGACATCGTGATCATCACGGCCGGGCTGCCACGCAAGCCGGGCATGAGCCGGATGGACCTGATCGAGACCAACGCCCGGATCGTCCGCGGCGTGACCGAGAACGTGGTCAAGCACGCGCCCGGCGCGGTGCTCATCGTGGTGTCCAACCCGCTGGACGAGATGACCGCGCTGGCGGCCAAGGTGTCCGGGTTCCCGGCCCATCGGGTGCTGGGCCAGGCCGGGATGCTGGACACGGCCCGGTTCACCAGCTTCGTGGCCGACAAGCTGGGGGTGCCGGCTGGCTCGGTGCGCACGCTGACGCTGGGCTCGCACGGCGACACCATGGTGCCGGTGCCGTCGGCCTGCACGGTGGATGGCCGGCCGCTCACCGAGGTGCTGCCCGCGGGCGACATCGAGGACCTGGTCACCCGGACCCGGAACGGCGGCGGTGAGGTGGTCGCGCTGCTGAAGACCGGGTCGGCCTACTACGCGCCGTCGGCCGCGGCCGCGCGGATGGCCCGGGCCGTGGCCGAGGACTCGGGCGCGGTGCTGCCGGTGTGCGCCTGGGTCGACGGCCAGTACGGCATCTCCGGCGTCTACCTGGGCGTCGAGGCCGAGATCGGCCGGACCGGGGTCCGCCGGGTGGTCGAACGGGACCTGACCGAGGCCGAACTGGCCGGGCTGCGCACCGCCGCCGAGGCGGTCCGGGCCAAGCAGGCCGACGTGGCCAGCCTGTGACGGCAGGCCGGTGACGGGCCGCGGCCCCGCGCCGTCTCAGACCGCCTCAGACCGCCCCGAGGCGGCGCCGGGCCAGTTCGGCGTAGAGCGCGGACCCGTCGGCCAGCGCCGCGTCGTCGAACAGCGCCGCCGCCGAGTGATTGGAAGGCGCCGTGGCCGGGTCCCGGTCCGGCGGCACCGCCCCGACCGAGATGAACGCCCCCGGCACCTGCTGGAGCACGTAGGAGAAGTCCTCGGCCCCGGTCATCGGGTGCGTCTTGGGAACCGAGCGGGCCGCCCCGAACACGTCGGCCGCGACCGCGCGGGCGAACTCCGCTTCGGCCGGGTCATTGACGGTCACCGGATACTCGTCGACGTAGTGTGCGTCGGCCGACACACCGTGAGCATCAGCAAGATCATTTATTAGTCGAAGGACGGTATCCCGGAGCCGATCCCGCGCCCCTGAGCTGTAGCTTCGCGCCGTCCCCAGGAAGGTCGCCTCGTCGGGGATCACGTTGTCGGTGGTGCCCGCGTGGAAGCTGCTGATCGTCACCACCACCGGATCGAACACATCGAACCGCCGGGTGACCATGGTCTGCAACGCGGTCACCATCGAGCACGCGGCGGTGATCGGGTCGGCCGACAGGTGCGGCTGGGACGCGTGGCCGCCGCGGCCGCGCACGGTGACCCGGATGATGTCGGCCGCGGCCAGCATCGGCCCGGGCCGGGTGGCGAACACCCCGCAGGCCAGCTGGGTCGAGGACACGTGCAGGGCGTAGGCGGCCACCGGCCGCCGGGGCCCGGCCGCGTCCAGTACCCCCTCGCCGATCATCAGGCCGGCCCCGCGGTACCCCTCCTCGCCGGGCTGGAACATGAAGATCACGTCGCCGGGCAGTTCGGCCCGGCGGGTGCTGAGCAGCCGGGCCGCCCCGGCCAGCATGGCCGTGTGCAGGTCGTGGCCGCAGGCGTGCATGACCCCGTCGAACCGGGAGCTGTACGGCAGCCCGGTCGCCTCGGTCACCGGCAGCGCGTCCATGTCCCCGCGCAGCAGTACCACTGGCCGTGGCTCGCCGGGGCCAGCACTGTCCAGGTCAGCGCTGCCTGGGTCAGCGCCGCCGCGCAGGACGGCCGTCACCGAGCTGAGCTTGCGCCCGGTGCTGATCTCCAGCGGCAGGCCGTCCAGCGCGGCCAGCACCTTGGCCTGGGTCAGCGGCAGGTCCAGCCCGATCTCCGGCTCCCGGTGGATGGCGTGCCGCAACCCGGCCAGCTCACCGGCGATGGCCGCCGCGTCCTCCCGCAGCGCCATTACTGCTGGGCCATTACTGCTGGTCCGGCACCTGGTAGTGCACCACCCGGGGGTCGCGCTCGAGCAGGTAGCGGTCGTCCTCGGGGTAGTACACGGCCCGCTCGATGTCCTGGCCCGCGAACGCCTCGATGGCCTGCACCGACTCCCAGAAGCTGAGCGTCACGATCTCCTCCCGGCCGTCGCCGTCCGGCCGGCGCAGCAGCCACGCGCCCTGGTTGCCCGGGGTCTGCTGGTAGCTCTCGATTCCGGTCTGCTGCACGTAGGCGGCGTACTCGTCGGCGTCCTCGGCCCGGACCACACCCCGCCAGAGTCTCGCGATCATGATCAGATCATGCGCTGGGCGGCGTCCGATGGGAAGGCGCTCAGGAATTCCGGTTCGGCCCAGCCCCGGTCGGTGAAGGCGGCCAGGATGCGGGCCTGCACCTGGTCCAGGTCGGCTTCGGGCACCAGGGCCAGCGCGGATCCGCCGAACCCGCCGCCGGTCATGCGGGCGCCCAGCGCGCCCGCCTCGACCGCGACGTCCACGGTGACGTCGGCCTCGGGCCAGGAGACCTCGAAGTCGTCGCGCAGGGAACGGTGGGACTGGGTGAGCAGGGTGCCCACCTCACCGAGGGCGCGGAAGTCACCGCCGCCGGACCCCCGGAGCAGGCCGGTCACCTGGCGGACGCGCAGGTTGTCGGTGACCACGTGCCGGGCCCGGCGGTGGAGCACCGGGTCGTCCAGCCCGCGCAGCTGGCTCACGTCGTGGATGGAGCGCAGCGACGGGATCCCCAGCTGCCGGGCGGCCTCGGCGCACTCGGACTGCCGGCTGCCGTACTCGCCGTCGGCCAGCTCGTGCTTGGCCCGGGTGTCGATGACCAGCACCCGCACCCCGGCCCGGTCCGGCCTGAACGGCACCTGGCTGGATTCCAGCGACTGGCAGTCCAGCAGCAGGGCGTGCTCGGCCCGGCACAGCAGCGAGGCGGACTGGTCCATGATCCCCGACGGCACCCCGGCGAACTCGTTCTCGGCCCGGCGCGCGATGGCGGCCAGCGCGGGCCGGGGCACTCCCGGCTGGGCCGGGGCCGGGTCCGGGCCGTGCGCGGCCCAGACGTCCAGGGAGTCGGGGGTGACCAGCTCGGTCAGGGCCAGCGCCACCGAGCACTCCAGCGCCGCCGACGACGACAGCCCGGCCCCGTCGGCCAGGCACGAGTCAATGGCCAGGCTGGCTCCGGGCACCGGGTGGCCCGCGGCCAGCAGGGACCAGGCCACCCCGGCCGGGTACCGGGCCCAGCCGGGCAGCCTGGCGCGGATCTCGTCCAGGGCGGCCGGGGTGCCGTCCGGCGCGGGCCGCAGCCGGGCCAGCGGGATCTCCACGCTCGCGGCCGGGTCCCGGTGCGTGCGCAGGGCCAGCACGTCGTCACGGCGGGGCGAGGCCGCGGCCACGATGCCCTGGCCCAGCGCGAACGGCAGCACGAAGCCGTCGTTGTAGTCGGTGTGCTCGCCGATGATGTTGACCCGCCCCGGCGCCAGCCACACCCCTTGCGGCCGGTGCCCGTAGCAGGTGCGGAACCACCGGGCGCCCCGATCGGCCACTGCGTGCCGGCCCGCGGCCGCGCCGCCCGGGCCGGAACTCATCGGGTGTCCGCCCCCGTGTCCGCCTGCTGGGCCCGGCCGAGGCTGAAGGTCCAGGCGTCAGTCACCATCGTGTGCAGGTCCCGGGAGGCGGTCCAGCCCAGCTCGGTGCGGATGCGCTCGGACGAGGCGACCAGCACGGCCGGGTCGCCGTCCCGCCGCGGTGCCACCTCGGCCGGGATGTCGGCGCCGGTCACCTCGCGGCACACGTCGACGACCTGGCGGACCGAGAACCCGGTCCCGTTCCCGAGGTTGTAGATCCGGTGGTGGCCCGGCCGGCCGCCGTCCAGGGCCAGCAGGTGGGCCTCGGCTAGGTCGGTCACGTGGATGTAGTCGCGCAGGCAGGTCCCGTCCGGCGTCGGGTAGTCGTCGCCGAAGATCTTCACTGCCCCGCCGCCACCGGGCCCCTGGCTGGCGGGCAGGGCCAGCTTGAGCACGTTCGGGATCAGGTGGGTCTCGGGGGAGTGCCGCTCGCCGTACCGCTGGCCGGTGCCGTCCTCGTGCGCCCCGGCCACGTTGAAGTAGCGCAGGCTCACCGCGCCGAAGCCGTACATCCTTGTGTATTCGGCCAGCGCCGTGTCCACCGCCACCTTGGATGCGCCGTAGGGGCTGGTGGGCCGGGTGGGGTCGGTCTCGGTGATCGGCGTCCGCTCCGGCTCCCCGTACGCGGCCGCGGTCGAGGAGAACACGATCCGGCCCACGCCGGTCTCGCGCATGGCCTCGAGCAGGGCCAGGCTGCCGCCCAGGTTGTGCGACCAGTACAGGCCGGGGTTGGCCACCGACTCACCGACCAGCGACTTGGCCGCGAAGTGCAGCACCGCGTCGGTGCCTTCGGCCAGCACCCGGGCCGCGTCGTCGCGCAGCGTGCCCCGCACGAACGTGGCCTTCGGCGGCACCGCGTCGGCGTGCCCGGTGGACAGGTCGTCCAGGACGGTCACGTCGTGCCCGGCCTCGATCAGGGCCGAGGCGACCACGCTGCCGATGTAGCCCGCGCCGCCCGTGACGAGCAGCCTCATCCTGCCTCCCGAAGTGTGTGCAAGAGCCGGCCGAAAGGTCTGCCGGAGCCGACTGAAAGGTGTGCCGGAGCCGGCTGAACCGCCGCAGCACGCCAACATACCGGTCGCCGGCGCGGGCCGCCGGGCGCGTCCCGGGCCAATCGGCACCGCCGGGTGCCCGTTATCGCGCTTGCATCGCGCAAAGAAGGGAACCGATTTCTCCAAACGCCGTACTTCGCCCAGCATACGGACCAGTGGTTTTAGACTGGCCGGACAAAGCGCCTGGTGGCCGTGGCGGGGCCCGCGGCGCGTCAGGAGAACTCGGGGATCAAGGTGGGCCAGCTCATCGGGGACATCGTCATCGTCCTCGTCATCGTGCTGATTGGCGGCTTCTTCGCCGCATCCGAAATGGCACTGGTCTCGCTGCGCGAGGGCCAGATCCGCAAGCTGTCCCAGCAGAGCAAGCGGGGCCAGAAGGCGGCCAAGCTGGCCCAGGACCCGAACCGGTTCCTGTCCTCGGTGCAGATCGGGGTCACCCTGGCCACGCTGGTCTCCGGCGTGTACGGGTCGGCCACCCTGGTCAGCTTCATGGAGCGCGGGCTGAAGGGGCTGGGCGCCACCGGCGGCTGGGCGTCGGCGGGGGCGTTCGTGTTGGTCACCGTGGCCATCACGTTCGTCACGCTGATCCTGGGCGAGCTGGCCCCCAAGCGGATCGCGCTGCAGCGGGTGGAGCCGGTGGCGCTGCTGGCCGCCCCGACCCTGGACCGGATCTCGGTGCTGGCCCGCCCGCTGGTCTGGCTGCTGTCGGTCTCGACCGACCTGGTGGTCCGCATCCTGGGCGGCAACCCCAAGGCCAACCGCACCGTGATGACCGAGGAGGAACTGCGGGATCTGGTGGCCAGCAACCAGGTCCTGAGCCCGGACGAGCGGCAGATCGTCGGGGAGGTGTTCGACGCGGGCAAGCGGCAGATCCGTGAGGTGCTGCTGCCCCGCACCGAGGTCGAGTTCGTCGCCGACGACCTGCCGATCAGCGAGGCCGCCGAGCTGGCCGTGAGCGTGCCCCACTCGCGGCTGCCGGTCTACCAGGGTTCCTACGACAACGTGATCGGGTTCGTGCACGTCCGTGACCTGCTCGACCCGGCCCGGGCCAACCGGCCGCTCACCGTCGGCCAGGTCAGCCGGCACGTGAAGTTCCTGCCGATCAGCAAGACCGTGCTGAGCGCGCTGTCGGAGATGCGCCGCGAGCGCGCCCACCTGGCCATCGTGGTCGACGAGTACGGCGGCACGGCCGGCATCGTCACCCTGGAGGACCTGGTCGAGGAGCTGATCGGGGACATCCGCGACGAGTACGACGCGGACGACAACCAGGCCCGCCGCCTGCGCGGGGGCGACGTCGAGGTCGAAGGCCTGCTCAACCTGCACGAGTTCGCCGAGCTGACCGGCATCGACCTGCCCGAGGGCCCGTACGAGACCGCAGCCGGCTTCGTCCTGGCCGGGCTGGGTGAGGTGCCCCAGGTCGGCAACTCGGTCGAGGTGGACGGCCACCGGATCACGGTCACCGAGATGGACGGCCGCCGGATCGCCCGGCTGCGCATCGCCCCCGCCGCCCGCCACGAGACCCCCGACGCCCCACCCGGCCCGGCCACCCCAACTGGCACCCCAGCCCCAGCGCCCCCTCCGGCCGCAGCTGGCACCCCGGCCCCAGAGGCCCCCTCAACCGCAGGGACCTCCTCAGCCCCGGCTGCCACCCCGGCCCCAGATGCCACCCCGGCCCCGGCTGGCAACCCGGCCCCAGGGGCCACCTCAGCCCCAGGGAACTCCTCGGCCCCGCCGCCCGGCCCCGCAACCCAGACCGGCCCCGCGACCTCGTCCGGTGCCACATCCGCCGCTCCTCCCACGCCCGCCCCACCGGTCCCATCGGCCCCACTGGCCCCGTCGACCTCATCGGCCCCGATCACCCCGGATACCCCGGTCATCCCGCCGGCCACGGCGCCGGAGGACGGGTCGAACGGGCAGTCCGCGCCACCGCAGCGCAGCAGGTCAGGCGGCCGGGGCTGATGTCCTAGACTCGGCAGGTGCACCCGTCAGGCAGCTTCGACACCGTCCTCGTCGTCGATTACGGCGCCCAGTACGCCCAGCTCATCGCCCGCCGCGTCCGTGAGTGCCACGTGTACTCCGAGATCGTCCCGCACACCATGCCGGTGGCCGAGATGCTGG
>DATDIH010000214.1:0-13354 GCA_036521155.1 Streptosporangiaceae bacterium | reverse complement strand
CCGCTGGGGCGGGAAGTGCGCCTCCGGGTCCCGCAACCACTCCAGCACCAGCAGCCGCTTCTCGCTGCTGAGCGCCTTGAGCAGGTCAACGTCGAGCACTCATAAATTATGGCAGATAGCTAACTCCCTAAGCAATATTCCTATATCGAAGGTCTTTCCCCGGGCACGCCACTACCCTTCGGCTCGGGCCGGGCGACGCTCCCTTAGCCGAGGTCGTCGGAGCGACCCGCGGCCAGGCGGGACCACTGGGCGGTGGGCCGGCCGTCGGTGCGGAACTGGTCGCCGTTGCGGTTGGTGGGGAATCCCTGGGGCCACCCCTCCGGCGAATCCTCCCAGTTCTCCTGCCGGCCGAAGACGGTCAGGTCGAGCAGCCCGTAGGCCGGGGCCATGACCTCGGCGCCGCGGCCGCTGGTCCAGTAGGTCTCGAACACGCGGTCGCCGTCCCGCAGGTAGCAGACCTGCATCCCGAACCAGCGCCCGGCCAGCAGCGCGTCGGCCGATTCGTCCCGCGCCGAGTACCAGGGGACGTCCCAGCCCATGAAGTCCCGGTAGGCCACGCTGTCGGCGTAGGGCCCCTGGCAGAACGTGGCGTAGGTGACGTCGCGGGAGTGGAAGTAGGACAGCTCGCGTACCTGCCCGTTGAAGAACGTGCACCCCTCGCACTGCCCGGGAGCGGGCTGGCCGTCGTGCCACATGTGGAAGTACACGATCAGCTGGCGCCGGCCCTCGAACACCGCCCGCAGCGGCACCGGCCCATCCGGGCCGGTCACCGGGATGGACCCGTCCACTTCGACCATGGGCAGCCGCCGCCGCGCGGCCGCGATCGCGTCCCCCTCATGGGTGTGCGCGTGCTCGCGCTCGGCCAGCGCGTCGAGTTGGGCCTGCCAGCTGGCCCGGTCGGTCACCGTCGGCATCGCCGTGCTGTTTTCGCCGGTCATGGCTCTCCTGGCTTCGTCGATGGTCTTTAGGAGGCAGACCACCGGCGGCCCGAAAAGTCATCGGGAGCCCGGCAGCGGTTTTTCGAACCAATGATGGGCGTACGTTTCATCGTTGAACGCGGCCACTTCCCGGTACCCGGCGGTGCGGTACATGGCGATGGCCTCGGTCAAGTTGTGGTTGGTCTCCAGCCGCAGCAGCCGCACGCCCTGCCGGGCCGCCTGCGCCTCCAGTTCGGCCAGCAGCCGTCGCCCGAGCCCGAGCCCGCGCGCGGCCGGGGAGACCCACATTCGCTTGACCTCGGCGATGCCGTCGTCCGGGTGAAACTTCAGCCCCCCGCAGCCCACCGGCTCCCCGCCCACCGTGGCCACCAGCAGCAGCCCCGCGGGCAGCGTCAGCTCCGCGTCCTCGGCCGGAATGCTCCGCGCCGGGTCGAACCCATCCTCAAACCGCCGCCCCAGCTCCGCGAAGTAAGCCGTAAGGCATTCCCGCGCCGCCGTCTCCGCTGGGTCGGTCACCGCGATCTCTACCTCGGGGGCCGGCGGGCGGCCGAGCCCGTCGGACATGATCCGGTCCAGGGTGCGGCGCCCCAGCGCGGCCATGGCCGGGTTGGTGGCGGGGTAGTACCAGACCAGCCCGATGGCCTGCTGGAACGCCCACGCCTGCCCGCGCGCCCACTCCTCGTCGTCGCTCCCCAGCGCCTCCCGGAACACTCGGCGCGGCCCGCTGGCCAGCAGATGCCAGCCCGCCACCAGATCCAGGGCCGGGTCGGCCGGGCCCAGGCCACCGACGTCCAGCACCCCGGCCAGCCGGGCCTCGCGCCCCTGGCCCGCCACCAGGACGTTGCCGGGGATCAGGTCGCAGTGGCTCATCACGTCCGGCTGCGGCCCGCGCGGCAGGTCGCGCAGCACCGCCCACAGGGCGCGCAGCCGGGGCACGTCGAGCAGGTCCGCACTGCGGGCCAGGCACAGTTGCACCCAGTCGTCGTGGCTGGCCAGCACGCCACCCCGTCCGGATCCGCCGAACACGCGGCCTCGCGTATCCATACCGCGCACGGCCCCGATGAACTCGGCCAGATCGCGCGCGAAGCCGGCCGAATCACCGGGATCGCGGTCGTCGGCCGTGACTCCCGGCAGCCAGGTCTGCACCGACCAGGGCAGCGGATAGTCTCCGCCCGGCTCGCCCAGCGCCACCGGCTCCGGCGTCGCGAACCGGGTCCGGCCGGCCAGCTCCCGGGCCGCCGTCGCCTCGGCTGACAGCTGGGCCCGGACCGTGCCGGCGTCCTCGGCCACCAGCCGAAACCGGGCCGCCAGCCGGTCACCGATCCGGAAGATGCTGTTCACCGTCCCGGGCGAATCCACCGCCCGGATCGCCAGCCCGGCCCACTCCGGGAACTGCGCGGCCACCAGCGCCTGCACTCGCTCCGGGCTCAGCTCCATGTCTCCATCACCCCCGCTATCGCCATGCCGCAGGGTCTCGCAGCCATCCCTGGATCCTAAAATATTCAAGGTCGCTGACCGGCTCGCCACCCAGTACGACGTCCGCACCCACCCGGACAGACCAGCTCATATTCCTATAAACTCGATCGAGTTAATAAGGATTAGCCAGGCGAGCGATGGGAGCCCGATGGTGCGCAGCAGAGCGTGGGGGAGCAGGACCCGGGCGGCGGCGGTGACCGCGGTCGCCCTGGCCGGGGCGCTGGCGGGAGCGCTGCCCGCATCCGCGGCCACCCAGGCGCCCGCGGCCGGCAGCCTCAAGCCACCGCCGGTCACCGTGCTCACTGACCAGGGCGGGGAGCGCGGCGGTGACCTGTTCGTGTCCCCGTTCGGGGATTCCGGCACCTACGCCAACGGGGCGGAGATCCTGAGCCCGGACGGGAAGAAGGTCGTGTGGTTCCACCCGGTGCCGGCCGGGCAGGAGGCCTCCGACTTCCGGGCGCAGCGGTACCGCGGGCAGCCGGTGCTGACCTGGTGGCAGGGGACCGGCCTGGGCGGCGTGGCCAGCGGCGCCGACTACATCTACAACTCGCACTATCAGCAGATCGCCGTGGTCAAGGCGGGTAACGGTTACTCGGCCGACGGCCACGAATTCCTGATCACGCCCTGGGGCACCGCGCTGATCCTGGCCTACACGACGGCCACGGCCAATCTGACTTCGATCGGCGGCCCGGCCGACCAGACCGTCATCGACGGGATCGTGCAGGAGGTCGACATCCGCACCGGCAAGGTCCTGTTCCAGTGGAACAGCGCTGATCACGTGCCCTACGCGCAGAGCGAGCAGCCGCTGCCGGACTCAGCCAGCACGCCGTGGGACTGGTTCCACGTCAACGCGGTCAAGCTGGATGGCCATGGTGGCCTGCTGATCGACGCGCGGGACACCTGGACCACCTACGACGTCTCCCGGCGTACCGGCCGTATCAACTGGCAGCTGGGCGGCAAGGCCAGCTCGTTCTCCGAGCAGGCGGCCCCGGGCCAGGTGCTGAACGACGCGGGCCGGATCTTCGCCTGGCAGCACGACCCGGAGCCGCTGGGAAACGGCCGGTACACGTTCTTCGACAACGAGTCGGCCGGTACGGCCAACACCGGCAGCGGTGCCCTCACCACCCTGCCCTACAGCCGGATCGACACCGTGCAGCTGAACCTCCGCACCCGCACCGCCACGCTGGTCAAGACCGTGAACCAGCCGGAGAACCTGAGCGCGCCCTCCCAGGGCGACGGGCAGACGCTGCCCAGCGGCGACCTGGTCGTTGGCTGGGGCTCGCTGCCGTACGTGTCGGAGTTCAGCCGGTCCGGGTCGCTGCTGTTCAACCTGCAGTTCCCCACCGGAGTGAACACCTACCGCGCCTACCGCTTCCCCTGGAAGGCCTGATGGGGGCGTAAGCCCCCGGGGGGTCTGGGGGGCTTACGCCCCCGAGGCCAACACGGCCTAGCTGGGCCGGACGACCGTCCGGGCCCTGAGAACTAGCTCTAGCTCGAAGCGGGCTTCGGGGTCGTCCAGGTCCGGGCCGAACATGGTCCGGAGCTGGTTCATCCGGTACCGCGCGGTCTGCCGGTGGATGTGCAGCTGGTCCGCGGTCTGGCTGATGCTGCGGGTCTGCAGCCAGGTCAGCAGGGTGTCGGCCAGGGCCTTGCGCCGGGACACCGCGATCCCGCTCAGCGGGGCCAGCCGCAGCCGGGCCAGCCGGCCCAGCGCGTCCTGGCCGCGGCGCAGCACGATCTCGGTCAGGTGGTCGTCGCAGTGCACGACGCGCACCGGTGCTGCCGCTCGCCCGGACGGCAGGGCCAGCGTCTCGGCCGCCCACTGCTGTGAGACGGCGGCCGTGGTGACCGGGACCGCCGGGCCGGCCGCGGCCCGGAGCCCGGCCAGCGCCTGATCCAGCATGCGGCGGCGCCCGGGGCCGTCGGGATCGGGCACGATCAGGCACGGCTGCGGCCGGTCCAGGTCCACCAGCACCTCGGCCGGGAGGGCGAGCCGGAGTTCGTGGGCCAGCGGCCGGCCGCCCGCCAGCGGACGCCCCGGGCCGGGCCGGTTCAGCAGTACCACCGACACCAGCCGGGGCAGCCGCCATCCGGCCAGGCTGGCCTGGGCGGCGATGGCCTCGGCCGGAGCCGGGTCGGCGAGCAGCAAGGTGATCAGCCGGTGCCGCCGCCGCGCGGTCTCCTCGGCCGCCCGCCGCTGCACCTGGTCGTACCCGGCGGCCGAGAACGTGGCCAGCTCGTCGATGTGGACCAGCAGCGCCTCAGCCAGCAGCCCGAGGGCTTCGGCCGGGATGACCGCGTGGCAGGCGGCCCCGGTCAGCCAGTGCATGATCACACGGGCGCCGGCCCTCAGCGCGGCCTGGAGCATCTCCAGGCTCCGGCCCTCGGCCGCTTCGACCTTGCCGATCTTGTAGAACGTGTCGGCCAGTTGCTGGCGCGGCGCCTGCGGCCAGGCGATCCGGTCGGCGAACCCGCTGATGGCGGTCTCCGCGCCCGCGCGCAGGGTGCTGGTGTAGGCCGGGTCGTCGAGCCGGGCGTACTCGGTGACGGCCGCGATGATCTCGCCGACCATCTCCGCGGCCAGGTCCGGAATGAGCGGGCGGATCTGGTCGGCGACCTGGGGCGGGACCGCGGGCCACGCGCTGCCTGGTCCGTCGCTCATGTTCGCTCCACGTGGGTGGCGCCCGCTCGCCGTAAGTTACTACCAAGTTAACTTCGCGGTTGAGCAGTGTCCAGCCGGGTGTCTTGTGCACCACGGACAAATATCCGGCCCGCGACCGCGCACCCGGTACATAGACGGGCTGCCGGCCCGGGCTCACCATCGGCTCCATGCGGTGTGACGCACAGCACACCTCAAACCGTGGGAGACCGATGATGCCAGCCCCGCCGTTCCGCCGTTGCCGAGCGCTGCTCGTGGCCGCCGTGGCCGTGCCCATGCTGATCCTGGTGCTGGCCGCGGCCGTCCTGCCCGCCGGCCGCGCCGCGGCCAGCCCGGTCCGGAGCGCCAGGACGGTGGCCAGCACCAGTGCCACGGCGAAAACCAGGGCCGCGGCCAGCGCCAGCCTGCCGGTGAACTACAACTTCCTGGCCGGGGTGGCGGCCGCGCTGGTTAACCCCAGCGCCTCACCGCCCGGTGCCAACAACTGGTCCTGTAAGCCCAGCGCGGCCCACCCCTTCCCGGTGGTGCTGGTCAACGGGACCGGCGAGGACATGGCCGACGGCTTCAGCGCGCTGTCCCCGCTCCTGGCCGACAACGGCTACTGCGTGTTCGCGGCCAACTTCGGCGGCAGCCCCGGCAACCTGCTCCAGGGCACCGGCGACATCACCCAGTCGGCGGCCCAGCTGTCCTCGTTCGTCAGCCAGGTGCTCGGCACGACCGGCGCGGTCAAGGTCGACCTGGTCGGGCACTCGCAGGGCGGCATGATGCCGCGCTACTACCTGAAGTTCCTGGGCGGGGCGTCCAAGGTCCAGACGCTGGTCGGGCTGGCGCCGTCCAATCACGGGACAACACTGGACGGCCTGGCCACCCTGGAGACCGAACTGGCCACCGTGCTGCCGGGTATTTCGTCCGCGCTCGGCAGTGCCTGCGAGGCCTGCGCCCAGCAGATCGCGGGCTCGTCGTTCATGACCACGCTGAACGCGGGCGGTGACACCGTCCCCGGTCCCAGCTACACGGTGATCGAGACCCGCAACGACGAGATCGTCACCCCCTACGCCTCGGCCTTCCTGTCCGGGCCGAACGTGACCAACATCGTGCTGCAGAACGTGTGCCCGCTCGACCAGACCGACCACATCGGCATCGCCGACGACACCGTGGCCCTGCACCTGGTGCTGAACGCCCTGGACCCGGCCCACCCTCAGGCCGTGCCCTGCGTGCCGGTGCTGCCCATCCTCGGCGGCTGACACCGTCTGTCGCCGCCCCCGCTCGCCTCTCCGGCGGGCGGGGGCGGCGGCGTTACTGCTGGTCAGGGCGTTGCGCGAGATCAAATCCGGCCCGCTTTAACCTGCTCCACTGGTACGGCCATGGGTAATTTGATGCGTAATGCTTTCCGCCGAAATCCCGGCCCGGCCTCCTAAAGCGATCAAGCCAATAGCAAAAGCGAGGGGCGGCCGGGCATTTGTTACTCGCCAGTTCGGTTCCGAAATGCGCCGGGACCCCTTCTTTGTCCCCCTTATGCAAACGATCGCAGACATCGTTGTCTACGACGGTTCCCGCTGCCCGGGGCGCTGGGCGGCTTTACGTGGCGGGTCCGTTATGCGCCTTTTATCGGCAACGTCCTGGTGAGGCTGCTAATGTGATCGACCATTGACCGCCCGGTCATCGGGTGGCGGGTAACCCTCGCCGATGGCCGTTCGGCTAATCGTTCCGCAATTGCGGGGCAGGTGCCCCGCCCCCCTTCCGTGACTCCGGCACGCTCCCATTCGCGGCCGGTGCGCGGACCCTTCGACCACGACGGGGAACGCGATGAGCCGCGCGATAACTGCTCAGGACGGAGGCGCGGAATTGGCCCGCGGCCCGGGCCACCGCCACGCGTCACCGGGCCGGGCATTGCCCGGGCGCCAGCGCCCGATCCGCGTCACGCTGACCGTGCTGCTGGCCATCCCGGTGGTCGCGCTGATCGCGCTGTGGGCCTACGCCGCGGTCACGACCATCGGGCCTTACCTGGCCGCCCGCAACGGCCAGACCGACTACCGGCAGATCGGAGCGTCCAGCCAGGCGCTGCTGCTGCAGTTGACCGAAGAACGCGCGGACACCCTGGTTTGGCAGAGCGCCCACGGCGCGATCCCGCGGACCGCGCTGCAGGCCCAGCGGGCCAAGACCGACGCAACAATCGCGACCGTCCGGACCGGGCTGACCGGCACCAAGGGCGTGGGCGGGAAGGCCGCCGCGGTCGCGGTCACCGCCCTGGGCCGCCAGTTCGAGGAGCTGGGCGTGCTCCGGGCCAAGGTCGACGCGGGCCAGATCGCCCCGCTGGCGGCGTTCGCGGGCTACAACGGGCTCGTCGACGCCTACTTCCAGTACGTCCGCACCCAGCTGGTCAGCTACACCTCGGTTCCCCTGTACCAGCAGGGCGAGGCCGTGATCGCCTCCGGCCAGGCCCTGGAGATGCTGGGCCGGGAAGCGGCCCTGGTCGGCGGCGGGCTGGTCACCGGGGGGCGGATGTCGACCGCCGAGTACCGGCAGTACCTCCAGGCCCTCGACAACCAGCGGTCCCTGATGCAGACCATCAACGCGCCGCAGTCGTGGCAGCTCGCCCCCGACACCTTCGCCCCGTTCTACGCCTCCGCGGTCTATCACCGGTTCAGCGCGCTGGAGGATCAGATCGCCAACCGCGGCGCCGGGGCCCTGCTCCCGATCGGCCCGGCGGCCTGGCAGGCCGAAGTCCAGTCCACGCTCGCGGCCTACGAGCACTACGAGCAGGCCGCCATCACGTCGGTCACCCACAGCTCGGCCCGCGTCGGCCACGGCATCCTGCTCCGGCTCATCGTGGTCGGCGGAGCCGGGCTGGCCGTAATCCTGGTGGTCGCGTTCTTGCTGGTGCGGTTCGGCAACCGGATCACCCGCGAGCTGACCGGCTTCCACGGTGCGGTCCGGGCCCTGGCCGAGGATCGCCTGCCCGGGCTGATGCGGCGGCTGTCCGCCGGGGAAGACGTGGACGTGGCCGCCGAGGCGCCCCCGCTGGCCCTGGACACCAGGACCGTGGAGGTGGCCCGGATCGCCGACGGCTTCTCCGCGGTGCAGCGCACGGCGGTGGCTGCCGCCGTCGGCCAGGCCGGCCTGCGTAAGGGCATCAGCAACATCTTCCGCAGCCTGGCCCGCCGCAACCAGTCACTGCTGCAGCGCCAGCTGCGGATGCTGGAGGAGATGGAGCAGGGCACCGAGGACCCGGACATGCTGGCCCAGCTGTTCCGGCTGGACCACCTGACCACCCGCATGCGGCGGCAGTCCGAGGGCCTGATCATCTTGTCCGGCTCCCCTCCCGGCCGCCGCTGGAACAAGCCGGTGCCGGTCATCGAGGTGCTCCGCGGCGCCACCGGCGAGATCGAAGATTACGTCCGCGTCGACCTGCTGGCCGAGACCGACGACCTGGTGGCCGGGACCGCGGTCGCCGACCTGACCCACCTGCTGGCCGAGCTGATCGAGAACGCCACCATGTACTCGCCGCCGAGCACCCGGGTCCAGGTCAAGACCGGCTGGGGGGCCAGCGGCTTCATCGTGGAGATCGAAGACCGCGGCCTGGGCATCCCGGCCGCCACCATGGAAGAGCTGAACCGGCGGCTGGCCCAGCCACCCGAGTTCGACCTGGCCGACAGCGACCAGCTCGGCCTGCTGGTGGTCAGCCGCCTGGCCCGGCGGCACGGCATCCGGGTCACGCTGCGTAAATCCCCGTACGGCGGGGCCGCGGCCATCGTGCTGATCCCGAAGACCCTGGTCATGCGGGCCGACAGCCTGCCCCAGCCCGAACTGGCCGCGGTGCCGTCCCCGTTCCCCGAACCGGTGGTGCCGTGGCAGCCCATCCCGGCCGCCGACCCGCCCCCGCTGGCGGGCCCGCGCCCGTACGCCGCGATGGCCAACGGGACCGCCGGTGACGGGGAGGGCGATTCGCATCAGGGCCTGCCCCGGCGCACCCGTCAGGCCAGCCTGGCTCCCCAGCTGCGCGAGGCCCCGCCGGCCCGGCCCGGCATCCAGGTGGCCGCCCAGGCGCGCCGGGCGCCGCTGGCCGCGCCCCCGACGGGCGCGAACCGCCCGGAGGGCCGGTCAGCCGACCAGGCCCGCTCGCTGATGTCCTCGGTGCAGCGGGGGTGGCGCAGTGGCCGGACCGCCCGACGATCCGCTGACCAGGCCGCGGACCCACCCGTGGACCGTTATCCGCCGGAGGAGCACTGATGACCACGTCGGCGACGGGTGACCTGGACTGGCTGCTGGCCAACCTGACCGAGACCGTCGAGCACATCCACCAGGCGGTGATCTTCTCGGCCGACGGCCTGGTCATGGGCTTGTCGCCCGGGCTGGCCCGGGAAGACGCCGAGCACCTGGCCGCGCTGGCCGCAGGGGTGCAGAGCCTGGCCCGCGGAGCCGGGCAGCGCTTCCGGGGCGGCAACGTCCGCCAGACCATCATCGAGATGGACGCGGCGCTGCTGTTCATCACCAACGCCGGGCAGAGCACCTGCCTGGCCGTGCTGGCCGCACCCGAAGCCGATGCCGGCCAGATCGCCTACGAAATGACCGTGCTGGTCAAACGGCTTGGCCAGCACCTGGGGACCGACGTGCGGACCGCGGCACCGGAGACGGGCGCCAGGTAAGCCCTGGCCATGGATCGCGACGACAGCCGCTGGGTAGACGCGGACGCCGGTCCCGTCGCCCGGCCGTACATGCTGACGGGGGGACGGACCAAACCCCAGGGCCAGATCCGGTTCGACCTCATCGACTTCGTCGTCCGGACCAGCCGGCCCGCTGAGGGCTACCCGTACACTCCGGAGCGCGGCCAGCTGCTGCAACTGTGCCGGAAGCCGATAACCGTGGCCGACCTGGCCTCGGCGACCAAGATCCCGCTCGGCCTGATCCGCGTCCTCCTGGCCGACCTGGTTACCGACGGCCTGGTGAGCGTCCGCACCCAGGCCCCCGCGGCTGGGCCGGTCACCGACACCGGCCTGCTGCGGAAAGTCCTCAACGGCCTGCAGCGCATGTAGTCAGACCGTTGGGACCCTCTGTCTCCGCCCAGTCTCAGGCGCTGACCCCGGCCGTTTCCGGGTCCTCGCGCCGGGTGCCAGCGGCGGCCAGAATCTGGCCCGCCCCGTGCGCGGCCTCGACCGCTTCGGTGTGCATCGCCGCGGCCAGGTCGGTGAACTCGTCCAGCGCCGGGTTGACCCCGACCAGGGTGAATTCGCGCTCGACCACGGTCAGGTCGGCGCCCCACACCGTGCCCAGGAAGTGGGCCAGGTAGGCGGTGGAGTGGTCCCAGCCCTCGCGCGGGGTGCCGGGCCCGTAGGCGCCGCCGCGGACCGTGGCCAGCACGACCGGCTTTCCCGCCAGCAGCGGCGCCCCGCCCGGGGCCGAGCGCGGGTCGGTGACGATCAGGTCGATCCAGGCCTTGATGTGCTGGGAGACGCCGAAGTTGTAGAGCGGGACCGCCAGCACGATGGCGTCCGCGGCCAGCAGTTCGTCGACCAGTGCGGCGGCCAGCGCCACCGCCTGCCGCTGCTCCGGGGTGCGCTCGGCTTCCGGGGTCTGGCTGGCCGCGACGGCCAGCGGCCAGGCGTCGGCCGGGATGGGTTCGGTGCCCAGATGCCGCCGGACCACAGCGTCGCCGGGATGGGCGGCCAGCCACTCCTGCTCGACGATGCTGGCCAGCTCGCCGCTGGCGGATCCGGCCACCCGGATGCTGGCATCGAGTCGGTAGAGCGTCATAGCGGGGACTCCTCGATGATGTTCGCCCGCCAGCCGTGTACTGGCCGCGGACGGAAGGGTTTACTTCAAGCGTGAACTAACGTAGCACAAGGTACTTCACGCTTGAAGTATTCCCGGGCCAAGTATGCTCGGCGTCATGACGGCGAGCCCGCAGGCCGCGGCCGGATCGGCCAATCCGGCCGACATTGCGCCGGCCGCCAGCGTGCCGGCGGGCGCCGGGGAACCGCGCTGGCTGTCCAGTACGGAACGAGAAGCCTGGCAAGCGGTCGCGGCCCTGATGCTGCAGCTGCCCGGGCCGCTGGACGCGCAGTTGCAGCAGGACTCGGGCCTGACGTTGTTCGAGTATCTGGTGCTGTCCTCGCTGTCCATGGCGCCCGATCGCACCTCGCGGATGAGCGAGCTGGCCCGGCTGGCCAACGGCTCGCAGTCCCGGCTGTCCAACGTGGCCCGGCGGCTGGAGGAACGTGGCTGGCTGCGCCGCGAGCCCGACCCGCGCGATGGCCGGTCGACGGTGGCCCGGCTGACCGACAGCGGCTGGGATGTGGTCCGGGCCGCGGCGCCTGGCCACGTCGAGGCGGTCCGCCGGATGGTGATCGATCCGCTCACCGGTCCTCAGCTGGAGGCGCTGTCGGCGGCGGCCCACGGCATCGTCCGCGGCCTGGAAGAGGCCGCCCAGGCCTGCCGTGAGCAGGCACCAGATTGCCGCGAGCAGGCGCCAGGCTGCGACGAGGGCGGCCCCTGCTAGCGAACCGCCGCATCAGCTCGTAACACGTCACGTTCCAGCCACGGCCCGCACGTCGCCCCGGGCGGTCCGATAGCGTCCTGCCTGCGGACATATCGGGTTTAACAGGGGGAGAACACCAGATGACCGGGCAGCCGGGCGATCCGTACCAGCCGCCTCAGCCTTATCAGCCGCCTCAGCCGCCGCACCGGGAGCGCAACGTGCTGATCGGGGCGGGCGCCCTGCTGGCCGTGCTGGCCATCGTCGGGTTCGCGCTGCCCGGGCGGGCCGCGGGCACCGCGGCCACTTCGCCCAAGGTCAGCGCGCCGGCTAACGCCCCGGCCGCCACCACTCCGGCCGCGGGCGCGTCCGGCCCGGGCTCGGGTGGCTCGTCCGCCGGGGCCGGCGACTGCGCCAGCCAGGTTCAGGCCTGGTCGGCCAGCGGCGCCACCCGTCAGATCAACGGGCTCGCCACCAGCATCGAAACCTTCGGCGAGGACATGACCAAGCTGGGCGACGACCTGGAGGGCGGCACCAGCGCCACCGCCGACGAGGCCGCGGTGCAGTCCGACGCGGCCCAGGTCCAGTCGGCCGCCCAGGCGGTCCAGGGTGACCCCGCCCCGACCTGCGTCCCTGGCCTCCGGCCGGACCTGTCCGGCGCGGCCGCGGACTACTCCACGTCGGCGGTCGACGCCACCAACGGGCTCAATCAGCTGTCCAGCGGCAACCTGTCCGTGGCGGACCGGGACGTCGAGGCCGCCGCCACCGCCATCCGCCAGGGCAACGTCAAGGCCTCGGCCGCGTCAGCCGACATCAACAAGTTCAACGACAGCCAGAGCTGACCCGCCCGGCGGCGGGGCCGAAGCCCGCCGTCGTGGGTGGCCGCTACTTGTGCGGCACGCCGTTGACATCCATCGGGCCGACGTTCAGCGTCTTGTTCAGGACCAGCGGCGTGACATAGGTCCCGGACTCGACATTGAAGATCTTGGCCCTCAGCGCGGTTTTCTGGTTGGGCGGGATGACCTGGACCACCTGGGCCCGGGGGATGCCCGCGCTGGCCCCCGGGTCCCGGGTGGCGAAGGTGACGTAGGCCGCGCTGGCGTCGCCCGGCTTCAGGGTCTGCACCTTCTTGCCTCCGGTCTGGGCCAGCTTCAGCGTCCAGTTGTCCTTCATGCCGAGCGGCTCGGGTGTCGCCCCGACGCCGCCCAGCAGCTCGACGCCCGGGAACCCGTACAGGGTGCAGGTCCGGGACGAAGAGTTGGTGAGCTGGACGTAGAAGTCACCGGCGGTGTGGTCCGGGTCCGTTGGCCCCTGCAGGACCCGCAGTGTCAGGTCCCTGGTCTGGCACTGGTTGCTGCTCGCGGTCCCGGCGCCATTACTGGAGCCGGTCGTGCTGCCCCCCGCGCTACTGCTCCCGGACACACTGGTCGTTCCGGATCCGCCGGACGAGCACCCGGCCAGTGCGGCCGCCGCAATCGCCGCCGTAGCGGAAGCCCCCGAGACCAACCTCATCCTGTTCACTTGGTAACACTCCCATCGGTGTCCCGTTCATCGTTCTTCCGACACCCGTTGAGACGCTGTCACCCCCATGCAGGTTGGAGCGGCTTCCCCCTGGTGTCGGTAAAGCTCCATCGATCTTGCTGTCATGCTCTCCGTGCTCCCGCGCCTGGCCCCACCACTCAACGCAACTGGGCGGGCTGTCGTCTATGGGGGTGACCACGACAGTCAGGGGAACATGTGGACAGAAAGCAGACGCGGGCCTTCGAGGGCTTCGTCGCCGAGTCAGGGGACACCCTGCTGCGGCTGGCG
>DATDIH010000213.1:0-15135 GCA_036521155.1 Streptosporangiaceae bacterium | reverse complement strand
TCCCACTCGGCCAGCGGCTCCTCGCCGCCCACGCCGTCGGTGGAGGGCTTCTCGTCGCCCTCACCGGCACCGGACCGGGACATCAGCCCGTCGGCCACGGCGTCGGCCACCACGCGAGTCAGCAGCGCAACGCTGCGGATGGCGTCGTCATTCCCGGGGATCGGGTAGTTGACCTCGTCGGGGTCGCAGTTGGTGTCGAGGATCGCGACGACCGGGATGCCCAGCTTGCGGGCCTCGGCCACCGCGATGTGCTCCTTCTTGGTGTCGATCACCCACACCGCGCTCGGCACCTTGGACATGTGCCGGATGCCGCCCAGGGTGCGGTCGAGCTTGTCGCGCTCGCGCCGCATCTGCAGCAGCTCACGCTTGGTCATGCCCGAGCCGGCCACGTCGCTGAAGTCGATCTCCTCCAGCTCCTTGAGCCGCTGGAGACGCTTGAACACGGTGGAGAAGTTGGTCAGCATGCCACCCAGCCAGCGCTGGTTGACGTACGGCATCCCGACCCGGCCCGCCTGCTCGGCGATGACTTCCTGGGCCTGCTTCTTGGTCCCGACGTACAGGATCGTGCCGCCGTGGGCGACGGTCTCCTTGATGAACTCGTACGCCCGGTCGATGTAGTCCAGGGACTGCTGGAGGTCGATGATGTAGATGCCATTGCGCTCGGTGAAGATGTAGCGCTTCATCTTCGGGTTCCAGCGACGGGTCTGGTGCCCGAAGTGAACGCCGCTCTCAAGGAGCTGCCTCATGGTGACGACCGCGGCCATGCCGGAGGTCCTTTCGGTTGTCACGTCACGCCGGAGCGCGACGCTACTCGGTTGATTCCTGGCACCCGTACGCACCTGCGGCGAGCCTGGTCAGGCTCACGGACCGAGCGGTGCGCACCACCGGGAACAAGATCCCGGGAAGGCATGCGGGCGCGCGATTTGGCCGCCGGGGGAGCTTGCGCTGCACTGACGGCCTGTCTTGAGTCTACGCGGGATTGGAGGTAGCCTGCGTCCCCATTTCAAACCCCTGGTCAGCGACCTTCGGGGCGCGGGGCGCGGCCTGCTATCTTCCGCCTTGTATAACCAGCGAGCCGTGTGCATTATGCCGGGCGAATTATGCCGCTCCGGGCGTATCCGCGGTCTGACGATGGGTGGCGTGCATGGCTGGGCAGCCTGGGAAGCCTGGGAAGCCGATGAACTGGGCCCGCAACATCGAGTTCTCGGCGGCCGAGCTGGCCACGCCGGACAGCCTGACCCAGCTGCAGGAGGTCGTGGCGGGCGCGGACCGGGTCCGGGCCCTGGGCAGCGGGCATTCCTTCAACCGGATCGCCGACACCGGCGGGGTGCTGGTCGCCACGGCCGGGGCCGGCTCGATCATGAGCGCCGACCCCGAGCGGAACGTCGTTCGGGTCAGCGGCGGGGTCCGCTACGGCGAGCTGGCCCGGTATCTGGACTCGGTGGGCTACGCCCTGCACAACACGGCCTCGCTGCCGCACATCTCGGTCGCGGGCTCGGTCGCCACCGCCACCCACGGCTCCGGCGACGCCAACCAGAACCTGGCCGCCGCGGTCCGGGCCATTGACCTGGTCACGGCCTCGGGTGAGCTCATCACCCTGGCTCAAGGGGCGGACGACGACTTCGCGGGCGCCGTGGCCGGGCTGGGCAGCCTCGGCATCGTGTCCACCCTGGAGCTGGAGATCGTGCCGTCGTTCCAGGTCCGGCAGTGGGTGTACGAGGGCCTGCCGACCGACGCGGTGACCGGGTCATTCGAAGAGATCTTCGGCAGCGCCTACAGCGTCAGCGTGTTCACCGACTGGACCGGGGGCAACAACCGGATCTGGCAGAAGGTCCGGGTTGACGGGGCTGGGGCCGCGGGTGGGGGCGGGGCTGGGGGTGGCCGCGGGGATGGCGCGCCGTCGTGGCTCGGGGCCCGGCTGGCCGACGGCCCGCGCAACCCGGTACCGGGCATGTCCGCCGGCAACGCCACCGAGCAGCTGGGCCGGCCGGGGCCGTGGCACGAGCGGCTGCCGCACTTCCGCCTGGAGTTCACGCCCAGCGCGGGCGCCGAGCTCCAGTCCGAGTACCTGGTCGCCCGCGAGGTGGCGGTGCCCGCCATCGAAGCCCTGTTCGCCCTGGGCGACCAGATCTCCCCCGTCCTCCAGATCGCCGAAATCCGCACCATGGCCGCCGACGACCTGTGGCTCAGCATGGCGTACGGGCGCGACACGGTGGGCTTCCACTTCACCTGGGTCCAGGACGATGCCGCGGTCGCCCCGGTGCTGGCGGCCATCGAGGCAGCCCTGGCCCCGTTCGGGGCGCGGCCGCACTGGGGCAAGGTGTTCTCCACGCCGCCGGACGTGGTGCGGGGGCTGTACCCGCGGTACGACGACTTCGTTGATCTGCTGCGGCGCTACGACCCGGCCGGGAAGTTCCGCAACGAGTTCATGGACCGGTATTTCCCGGTGTCCTGAGCTGTCCGGTGTGTGGGCTGGCCGGGCTGCGCGGGCTGGCGGGGGTTTCGCGGGCTGCCCGGGGGCCGGCCTGGCCACCCACGCCACACCGGCCTCATTGCTCCCAGGTAGTCAGCAAAGTGGTCCATTCATGTCGTGATAGCAGCAGTTTCCGCCCACAGTCCGGGCTGGCTTGGCCCGAGCTCAGGCACGGGGTAGTCCTGGGCTGGGCTCAGGCACGGGGGTGGGCCTGGCGGTAGCTGGCCTTGAGCCGGTCGGCCGAGACGTGAGTGTAGATCTGGGTGGTGGCCAGCGAGGAGTGCCCGAGCATCTCCTGCACGCTGCGCAGGTCGGCGCCGCCTTCGAGCAGGTGGGTGGCGGCGGTGTGCCGCAGCCCGTGCGGCCCGGTCTCGGCGCCCACTCCGGCCGCCCGCAACCGCTCGTGCACCACCCGCCGCGCGGTCCGCGGATCGATGCGGCCGCCCCGCGCCCCGAGGAACAGCGCCTGCCCGCTGGCCGGGGTGAGCAGGACCGGACGGCCGGCCTGCTGCCACTGCCCGACGGCCCGGACGGCTGGGATGCCGACCGGTACGGTGCGCTCCTTGCCGCCCTTGCCGAACACCCGGACCGTCCGCCGCCCCAGGTCCAGGGCGCCGGTGTCGAGCCCGCACAGCTCGCTGACCCGGATCCCGGTGGCGTAGAGCAACTCGAGGATGGCCGCGTCCCGCAGGGCCACCGCGGCTTCGGCCGGCGTCCGGTCGGGCGGCGGCTGCTCGATGTCGGCCGCCGACGAGGCCAGCACGTCGCTGATCTCCTGGTGCCGCAGCACGTGGGGCAGGGTCCGGCGGACCTTCGGCGTGCCGAGCACCGTCCCGGGGTCGGTGGCCAGCAGGCCCCGCTGGTGGGCGAACGCGGTGAACGCCCGGGCCGCCGCTCCCCGCCGGGCCAGCGTAGCCCGCGAGGCGCCGGCCTGATGCTGCCCGGCCAGCCAGCTGCGCAGCACGGTCGCGGTCAGCTCGGCCGGACCGCCGACACCTTGCTGGTCCGCGTGCACCAGCAACGATCGGACGTCGCCGACATAGCCGCGCACGGTATGCGGCGACAAGCCCCGCTCGGCGGCCACGTGCCGGTGAAACTGCGCCACCGCGTCCTCGACCCACGCCGGCGCCGCGGCCTGCCCGGGTTCTCCAGGCTGCACCGGCTCCATGGCTGTCCGGGGCTCCCCGGGCGCTGCGGGGCCGGTAAGGCCCGTGGGGCCCGGGGCGGGTGGGGGCGTTTCGCGCATCTTCTCAGTGTGCCGGGCGGCGCGGGCAGGCCCTAGCACCACGGCCGTTGCCGCTGGGCGGCGCTGGCTGCTTCATGGGGAGCGCCGGATGCGCCAGCCGTGGGAACAGCGCTCGACGAAGCCGCCGGCCGCGAGCAGGCCCAGGGAGCTGACCACGGCGTCGACGCTGCGACCGGCGCGGACGGCGATCACGGCCGGACCCGCGCCCCGGGCCGGGATGGCTTCCAGCACCGCCCGGCTGGTGGCGCCAAGATCGTCCAGGGGCAGCATGGGCTCGCGGCCCGGACGGGGCCGGGCGTTACGGACGGCCGGATCGGCGGTGAGGAGCGACGGGCCGGGCGGGAACGGGCGGTCAGCGCCTGGTGAGCCAATCAACGGCAGCTGGCCGATGGCGCCGGCGGGGTTGCCGGGGTTGGCGGCATGGCCGGGGTCGGTGGGAGGGCAGAGGACGCTGTCCGGGGCCGGGCCGTAAGCCGAGGTCTCACCCAGGGGCGTCAGGAGCTCAAGGACGTCGTGGGCGCCGGTGACACAGACGGCGGCCCACTCCCGGATGATCTTGTGGCAGCCGGCCGAGACCTCGGAGGTGACCGGGCCGGGGACGGCCATCACCGGGCGGTGCAGGTCCCGTGCGTGCCGGGCAGTGTTCAGGGCGCCGCTGCGCAGGCCGGCCTCGACCACGACCGTGCCCCGGGTCAGCGCGGCGATCACCCGGTTGCGGATCAGGAACCGCAGCCGGTTCGGCGTGCGGCCGGGCGGCCACTCGCTGACCAGGACCCCCTGCGCCGCGATGCTGGCCAGCAGGTCGTAGTGCCCGGCCGGGTAAGCGTGATCGACTCCGCAGGCCAGCACCGCGATCGTGACGCCATCGGCGGCCAGTGCCCCCTGGTGCGCGCAGGCGTCGATGCCGTAGGCCGCGCCGGATACGACGGTCCAGCCCCGCACGGCCAGCGCGGCCGCCATCTCGGTACCGACGTGCGTCCCGTAGGCCGAGGCGGCCCGGGCCCCGACGATCGACACCGACTGAAGACAGCAGTACCGCAGGTCGGCCTCGCCGCGGAGCCACAGGGCATACGGCCGGGCCAAACCGAGCATGTTCAGCTGGGTGGGCCATTCGATGTCGCCGGGGCCGGCCAGCCGGATCCCCTGGCGCCGGAACCGGGCCAGATCCAGCTCGTCGGGCAGGTCGCCGAGCCGCTGCCGCCAGAGCCGGAAGGCGTGCTCCAGCTTCTCGGCCTGCAGGTCTCGCGTCCGCCTCAGGGTGCCGTCCGGCGTCAAGGTCTGGATGCCGGGCAACTCGGGCAGCTGGCCCGCGCTGATCGCGGCCACGATCTCGGCCGGCGGGCTGACCTCAAGCCAGGAGGCCAGCACCGGGTCACCAGGCTCGGCCAGATAGGTGAGCCTGGCCCGGGCGACGTGCTCGGCGTCGAAGGCGCTGGTCATTTCACCACCCCCAGCCACAGGCCGAGGGCGTAGCCGCACTCATCCAGCGTCGGCCGGTCCTTGCCGGCCAGATCGCAGAGCGTCCAGGAAACCCGGACGATCTTGTCGAGGCCGCGGGCGCTGACCTCACCGATCTCCATGGCTCGCTCCAGCGGCGCCATGGCGCCCCGGCCGGGCGGATACGAGCGCCGGAGCTCGGCCCCGGGGATCTCCGCGTTGACCCGCCACGGAGTGCCGCGGAACCGGTGGGCGGCCCGGTCCCGGGCCTGGGCGACCCGGGTGGCGACGGCCGCGCTGCTCTCGGCGAACTTACGGTCGCTGAGCAGCTCGGCCCGGCCCACGGGCAGCAACTCGACCTTGACGTCCACCCGGTCCAGCAACGGCCCGGACAACCGGCCCAGGTACCGCCGCCTGGTGGCCGGGCTGCACGAGCAATTCGACCGGGGCGAGGCGGCGGCCTTGGCGCACGGGCACGGATTGGCCGCCAGGACCAGGGTGAACCGGGCCGGAAACCGCGCCGTGATCCCGGACCGGGCGATCATGACCTCACCCGATTCGAGCGGCTGGCGGAGCGCGTCCAGCACGTCGCGGCCGAACTCGGGCGCCTCGTCCAGAAACAGCACGCCCCGGTGAGCCAGGGAGGCGGCTCCGGGGTGGATGACCCCGCTGCCACCACCCACCATGGCCGCCTTGCTGGCGGTGTGGTGCGGACCGCAGAACGGCGGCCGGGTGAGCAGCGGGCAGGCCGGCGGCAGCTGGCCCGCGACCGAGTGGATCGAGGTCACCTCCAGCGCGGCGTCCGGGTCCAGCCCGGGCAGGATGGTCGGCAGCCGGGCCGCGAGCATGGTCTTACCGGCGCCCGGCGGGCCCAGCAGGGACAGGTGATGGCCACCCGCGGCGCAGATCTCCGCCGCCCGCCGGGCCACCGGCTGACCCAGCACGTCGGACAGGTCCGGCGCCACCCCGCGGCCACCCGGCTCCTGGGGAGCGGCCGGAGGCGCAGCCGGGAAGGTGCCCCCGGCGAGCTCCTCGACGGCCGCTCCCCCATCGGGAGGCTCGCCGCGTAGCCAGCTGAGCAGGGCGGTGAGCGAGGGCGCGGACACCACCCGCAGGCCGGGCACGAGCGCGGCCTCCTGGGCGTTGGCGCTGGCCACCACGACCCGGCTGAAGCCCGCGGCCGCGACGGCCACGGCCGCCGGGAGCACGCCGCGCACCGGGCGCAACTGGCCGTCCAGGCCCAGTTCACCGAGGAACATCACGCCGGCCAGCGCCGCGGCGGGCAGGACCCCGGCCGCGGCCAGCAGGGCACACGCGATCGGCAGGTCGAACCCGCTGCCGCGCTTGGGCAGGCTGGCCGGGGACAGACCCACGGTGATCCGGCGCTGCGGCCACTGTTCGCCGCTGTTGATGATGGCCGACCGGATCCGGTCCCGGGCCTCCCGCAGTGCGGTGTCCGGGAGCCCGACCAGGGTCATGCCGACCAGCCCGTTGGCGATATCGGCCTCGACCTCGATCAGGTGGCCGTGCACGCCGACCAGGGCCACCGAGTGGGTCCGGGCCAGGGCCATCTAGCCCACCCCCCGGACGTGCTCGACGGCCAGGCCGCCGTCCGGGCCAGGCTGGACGCCCACGATGTCGATCCGGACCTGGTCGAACCGGACCCCATGGGCGGTCAGCCAGCGGATGGCCAGCCGGCGGAGCCGGTTGCGCTTGGCCCGGCTCACGGACTCCAGCGGGGTCCCGCACTGGCTGCTGGACCTGGTCTTCACCTCGCAGACGACTAACGTGTGCCGCTCGATGGCCACGATGTCGATCTCACCCTCGGCACAGCGCCAGTTCCGGGCGAGGATCCGGAAACCCGCCGACGCGAGGTACTCGGCCGCAGCCTGCTCGCCTCGCTGGCCGAGAACATCCTTGGCGCGCATGGTCACCACCTCCGCCTCCCACGATCGATGGGGAGGGGGGTGGGCCGGGCTGCGGAGGCGCGGGCTGTGGACAGCGGACCGCGCGGCGGCCCGGCTGTGGATAAGCGCGGCGGAAATGTCGGCGGCACGTGTTCAGATGTGCGGGGGACCTCGCGGCCGGCGGCTGGGAGCTGGGAGGCAGGCTGGACCGCACTGAGCAGGCCGGACCGCGCTGAGTGGGCTGGGCCAGGGTGGGCCGGGCCGGGGTGGCCTGGGGCAGCACGGCCCAGCGACAGCGCAGCCTGGGCCAGGGAGCGCTAAGCCGGCAGCGGGCCTGAGTCCGGGCTCAGGAGCTGGTGTCGTCGGGGAGTTCGAGGTCGCTCTTGGCCAGTTCCTCGATGTTGACGTCCTTGAAGGTCACGACGCGGACGTTCTTGACGAAGCGGGCCGGGCGGTACATGTCCCAGACCCAGGCGTCGCGCATGGTGACTTCGAAGAAGACCTCGCCGTTGTCGGAGTTGCGGACGTTCAGCTCCACCTCGTTGGTGAGGTAGAAGCGCCGTTCGGTCTCGACGACATGGGTGAAGAGGCCTACGACATCGCGGTACTCGCGATAAAGCTGCAGCTCCATCTCGGCTTCATACTTCTCGAGATCTTCTGCGCTCATGGCAACCCCTCCGATCGGACGTTAAAGGTGCTCGCCCGCCACGTGTTCATACACATGCCCCGAAGGACAGTGTCCCCAATTTAGTCCGCGTCGCGCGTTTCACCCACGGTCACCTCTTCTGTCACCAGGTCTGCCCACGCGACGGGGGTTTCAGTACTGCCGTCATCCTCGAGAACTTCGGCGTCTTCCAGGACCTGGCCATCTTCGGCCAGCTCCAGGTCCTCCTGCCAGCCCGTGGCCCAGCGGCGATTGGCCTGGATCACGTTGGTGTAGGAGTAGCGGTGCTCCGGGCACGGGCCCCAGGCGCACAAGGCTGACATGTGCTCCGGGGTCGAGTAACCCTTGTGCCGGGCGAAGCCGTAGCACGGGTACGACTCGTCCAGCTCGACCATCATGCGGTCCCTGGTCACCTTGGCCAGGATCGAGGCGGCCGCGACCGAGGCGGTGACCTGATCGCCCTTCCACACGGCCAGGGCGGGCGTGGCGAGCCCGCGCACCGGGAAGCCGTCGGTGAGGATGTAGCCGGGACGCCGGCGCAGGCCGGCCAGGGCGCGGCGCATGCCTTCCACGTTGGAGACGTGCAGGCCGCGGCGGTCGACCTCCGGGGCCGGGATGGTCAGCACGTTCCAGTCCAGCGCCCAGCGCATGATCTGCCCGTAGGCGGTGTCACGTTCCTCGGGGGTGAGCAGCTTGGAGTCGGCCAGCCCGGGCATCCGGCGGATCGTGGCGCTGTCCAGCACGACGGCCGCCACCACCAGGGGCCCGGCGCAGGCGCCGCGGCCGGCCTCGTCGACCCCCGCCACCGGGGTCAGGCCCGCACGGGCCAGCACATTCTCGTACGCGGCCAGCCCGGCGTTACGCCGGGGCGTGTGGCCGGTGTGCCGCCATCGGGCTCGCTGAGCCCGGTCCGGGGCGCCAATGGCCGGCTTGGTGGAGGGGCGAACCATGACATTCGAAAGGCTACGCCAGATCACCGACAGCCGAAGGCGGGACCGCCCTGACCGCAGGGGTTCTGTGCGTCAGCGGCGCCGGCGGCGGAGGCGGGTAAGAAGCTTGCGGCGGGCCTGGCGCTGGAGCAGGGTCAGCGGGACGGCGCCGGCGAAGCCGAGCGCGTAGGACGTCACCGGGGATGCTGGCGTGACCGTGGCCGTGGAGGTCAGGGTGGCCGGCGCTGAGGATCCGGTGGCCGGGCCAGCGGCGCTCTTGCTGAGCGCGGTCTGCTGGAACGTCGACGGGATGTTGAGGATCCCGACCTGGCTGAACGGCCAGATCTTGATGAAGGCGCGGCCGACCACGGCGCTCTCCGGGATGGCGCCGCCGCCGGGGAAGCCGTACCGGTGCCCCCGGGAGTCATAGGAGACGTCGCGGTGGTCGCCCATGACCCACAGGCTGTTGGCCGGGACGGTGACGCTGAACCGTTGCTGGGACGGCGGGTTGCCCGGGTACAGGTAGGACTTCTCGTTCAGGGCGACGCCGTTGACGGTCAGCCGGCCCTGGGCGTCACAGCAGGCCACCTTGTCACCGGGCAGCCCGATGACCCGCTTGATGAAGTCGTTCTGCCCCTGGGAGAAGCCGAACATCGACTCGACGCTCTGGCCGAAGCGGGCGAAGAAGTTGTCGCTCGGCGGCGGCACGCCCGGGTCCCAGGTCCCGTCGCCGCTGAACACCACGATGTCACCCCGGTGAATGCCGCGGAAATCGTAGACCAGCTTGTTGACCAGCACCCGGTCGCCGATCCCCAGGGTGTTCTGCATCGACCCGGACGGGATGTAGAACGCCTGGATGGCATAGGTCTTGATGACCAGGGTCAGGAACAGGGCGACGACGATGAGGACGGGCAGCTCCTTCCAGAAGGACCTGCCCTTCTTCTTCTGCTGGGGCTTCTTCGCGGGCGCCGCGGATTTGGCCTCGGCCCCGTTCGTCCCCGCGCCACCCGCATCGCCAGCATCACCCTGGCCGCCCTGGACTTGCGTCGCGGGCGGCTCCCCGGGAGCGTTCCCCTCGTCCGTCATCGGCACGAGCCTACCGGCATCGGACGATTACGGAAGTGGTATCCGCGCTCACTCTGAATGACTTCAGGCACGTCATACCCCCGGTAACGGGCGAACCGCGGCATAGCGGCTTACTTAGCTCAGCTCGCGGTGTTCTCGCGGCGCTCCCGGATGCGCGCGGCCTTGCCGCGCAGCTCACGCAGGTAGTAGAGCTTGGCCCGGCGGACCTTGCCGCGGGTCACGGTCTCGATCTTGTCGATCGACGGGCTGTGCACCGGGAAGGTGCGCTCGACGCCGACGCCGTAGCTGATCTTCCGCACGGTGAAGGTCTCGCGGACGCCACCGCCCTGACGCCGGATGACCACGCCCTGGAAGACCTGGATACGGGAGCGGTTGCCTTCCTTGACCCGGACGTGGACCCTCAGCGTGTCCCCGGGGCGGAAGTCCGGAACGTCATCCCGGAGCTGGGCCTGCTCAAGTTCGGCAATAGCGGTGTGCATGACAGCGATTCCTCAGTGTTCATCGGTACTGCGCTCATCAGATCAGTACTGATCGGCTTGTGGCGTGTGCGGGCAGAGCGGCGCGAGCCCGGCGATGAGGGGCCCCGGCGCCAACGGGAGCACACGGCGCATATCAGTGTGCCATATTACGGGACCAGTCTGGTAAGCGAGCGGGTTCCCCCGGACCCGGTTCGGCCGACCGGAGCACATCCGACAGGCCCATCGCGGTCAGCACCTGCCAGTCCCGGTCGCTCAGCGCGGCCGGGTCGGCCTGGGCCCGGAAGATCAGGTCGGGCCGGTTGGCCGCGGTGCGCAGCAGGGCCGCGTCCCGGCGCCAGCGGGCGATGGCCGCGTGGTCCCCGGACAGCAGCACGTCCGGCACCTCCCGGCCCCGCCAGACCCGCGGCCGGGTGTAGACCGGGCCCTCCAGCAGCCCGGCCATGCTGGCCGCCATGTCGCCGCGGGCGCGGCCGGACCCGCCGAGTTCGGGCACGAGCGCACCGCCCGGGGAGGGCTCGGGAGGCAGTGCCTCCTCCCCCGCGGCCCGGCCGCCGAACGAATCGTCGCTGGCCGACCGCTCGTTGCCCAGCACCCCCGGCAGCAGCCGGGAGATGGCCTCGACCATGACCAGGACCGCGGCCTCGCCGCCGGCCAGCACGTAGTCACCGATGCTGACCTCGTCCACCGGCATCCGGGACCGGGCCTCGTCGATGAACCGCGCGTCGATCCCCTCGTACCGGCCGCAGGCGAAGATGAGCTGGTCGGCTTCGGTGTACCGGACCGCGCGAGCCTGATTGAACGGCACGCCGCTGGGGGTGGGCACGATCAGCCGCGGGGCCGGGTGCGCCACCGGGCGGTCCGCCGCGCCACCGTCCGCCGGGCCCGGCGGCGCGATCTCGTCCAGGGCCTCACCCCAGACCTCGGCCTTCATGACCATGCCCGGGCCGCCGCCGAACGGGGTGTCATCCACGGTGCGGTGCAAGTCGTGGGCCCACTGCCGCAGGTCGTGCACGTAGAACTCGATGTCGCCGCGGGCCGCGGCCTTACCGATCAGCGAGACGCTGAGCGGCCCGAAGTACTCGGGAAAGATGGAGACGATGTCGATCCGCACGGCTCAGGCCTCAACGGCTTTGGCCGGGTCGAGCAGCCCGGGCGGTGGATCAATGACCAGGCGACCGGACGGCACATCGACCTCGGTCACGATCGCGCTCACGAACGGGACCAGCGCGTCGGCGGCCGGACCGGGGGCGCGCCGGACCACCAGCAGGTCCTGGCCGTGGTGGAGCACATCGGTGACCTCGCCGACCGGGACCCCGGCCGCGGTGACCACGGCCAGCCCGATCAGCTGGTGGTCGTAGAACTCGTCCGGGTCGGCCGGGGCCGGAATCTGCGCCGAATCGAGCACCAGCACGGTGCCCCTCAGGTCTTCGGCGGCGTTCCGGTCCCGGACGCCCTCGAACGTCACAATCAGCCGTCCGGTATGCCACCGGGTCGCGACCACGGTCAGCGGGCCGCGCTCCGGCGGATCCGTGGCCAGGGCCGCGCCCGGCACGAAGCGTGCGTCAGGCTCGTCGGTGCGTACCGCCACGGTGACCTCGCCGCGGATACCGTGCGCACGGACGATCTGACCGACGGCAATCTGCATGGCCGATATCCCGGGTTAGCGGATCTCGTCCGTGTCCAGAAGGTCGACGCGGACGTGATGGCCGCCGGCCAGCGAACCCATCACGGTGCGCAGCGCCCGGGCGGTGCGGCCACCCCGGCCGATGACCTTACCCAGGTCATCGGGGTGGACGCGCACCTCCAGGACACTGCCGCGGCGCATCGCGCGAGTGGAAACCTGGACGTCGTCGGGGTTCTCGACGATGCCCCTGACCAGGTGCTCGAGCGCCTCTTCCAGCACCTCAGGCCTCGCTGCCCGGCTCACTGCTCGCGGACGCGTCCGCCGTGGCCGTCTCGGCCTCGGCGGGGGCGGCGTCGGCGGGGGCGGCGTCGGCGGGGGCGGCGTCGGCGGTGGCAGCCGCGGCGGCGCTCTCGTCAGCGGAACCAGCCGCCGGCTTCTCGGCGCTGGCCTTGGACTTCGACCGGCCCGACTCGGGCTTGGCGTCCTTGGTCTCCGCCTTGGCGTCGGCCTTGGTCTCCGCCTTGGTCTCCGCCTTGGTCTCTGCCTTGGTCTCTGCCTTGGTCTCTGCCTTGGTCTCTGCCTTGGCGTCAGCCTTGGTCTCCGCCTTGGCGTCAGACTTGGTCTCCGCCTTGGCGTCAGACTTGGTCTCGGCGTCCTTGGTGTCAGCGTCCGCCTTGGCCTTGCTGTCGGACTTCCGGCCCCGGCCGCCGCCCTTGGGCGTGGTCGAACCGGAGTCCTTGTCCTTGGCCGCCGTCTTCAGCGCCTCGGCGAAGACCTCCGCCTTGGCCGGCGCGACCTCGCGGGTGCGCAGGGTGCCCTCGGCCCCCGGCTCGCCCTTGAACTTCTGCCAGTCGCCCGTGATCTTGAGGATGTTAAGGACCGGCTCGGTGGGCTGAGCGCCCACGGACAGCCAGTGCTGAGCCCGCTCCGAGTTGACCTCGATGAACGAAGGCTCTTCCTTCGGGTGGTACTTGCCGATCTCTTCGATGGCACGCCCGTCGCGCTTGGTGCGAGCGTCGGCCACGACGATCCGGTAGGTCGGCACCCGGGTACGGCCCAGGCGCTTGAGCTTGATCTTCACAGCCACGGCTGCAGTCTTCTCCCAGCAAATAAAGGTACGGGCGGCGATCCGGCGGCCAGGTGGGGACTGGGCGGATCGCTCAAATGGCCCGGCGCACAGGGAAGAGGGCCCCGCGGCACCAGTGTCAAAAGAACATTGTGCCAGATGCCGGCGAGTGCGAGGTCCAGTTGAACGCGTTGTGGGGTCGGCGTGGCCTTTGCGGGAGCTGTGAATCAAGCTCCGGCTGTGTCGGGTGAGACTGAAGAAACTGTGGGCAGGCGCCGTCCCTGCCGGGCTACGCCAAGGCGAGGCCGACAGCACGGGCCGGCGGGCAACCGTAGATTTGCGTGCCGAGGAGCGGGCTACGGCGAGCCGGTCTGACCGGCCCAGCGATCCGGGCCGAAGGCTCGGTGAGTGGCCGGTAATACGGCGAGTCACCGCAACGCGGGTTCCGGGGGGTCCAGGGGTCGCCCCCCGGACGGAACAGAACAGTTACGTAACGTGCATTGACGGGCGGCTCGGCGCGAATCTAGGTTATGCCTACCTTTGTTCATACTAAGCACGCGTGTTCGCATAGTGAACATCCGGTTCCCCGCCGACGCCCTGCGGCGCCGCCTCATTCCCGCATGTCAATGGTCTACGGCATCGATGGAGAGCCATGACTGGACAGCCTCCGCTCCCGGCCGCCGCCCGGCTCGGCGGCCAGGCCGGCCCCGAGGGCGGCACATTGCGTCCAGATAACTCTGCGGTTGTCCTTCAAATTGTTGACAATCCGTTGAACAATACTGTGACCACGCAAGCGGACCTCGTACCAGCGACCCCATGACCGGGCCCCAGGCCGCTCGCCACCGTCTCGCCCCTGGCCCGGTCGCCGCCGTCACCACCAGTCCGCTCGCCACCGTCACCAGTCCGCTCGCCACCGTCTCGCCACTCGTCCGCACCACGTGTAGGGGGAAAGGCCATGACCAGCCCGCCAGACAGACCAGCACCGGACAGACCAGCACCGGAGAGTTCCCCGCCGCGCCGGGCCATCGGGACCGCCGAGACGCCCAGCAGCCTGGGCCCGATCGGGCGCCGCAACCTGCTCAAGGCGTTCGGCGCGGGCGCGGTCGCGGTCGGCGCCGGGGGCCTGCTCGAAGCGTGCAGCACCAGCATCAAGGGCTCGTCCAGTTCCTCCGGCTCGGGCGGGGGTTCGGGCAAGACCAAGGCCATCACCATCGGCTGGATCCACCCGCTGACCGGGTCCCTGGCCGGGTTCGGGGCCCCGGACAACTGGGTCATCTCCAAGATCAAGCAGACCACCCCGTACAAGAACGGGTTCAAGATCGGCGGCAAGACCTACCCGGTCACGATCAAGTCCTACGACACCCAGTCCAGCCCGACCCGGGCCGGTGACCTGGCCCGGACCGCGATCCTGAACGACGGGGTGGACCTGCTGCTGGCCTCGTCCACGCCGGAGACGGTCAACTCCGTGGCCAGCCAGGCCGAGTCGCTGGGCACCCCGCTGATCTGCGCGAACATCCCGTGGGAGTCCTGGTACATCAACCTGGGCGGCAACCCGGCCAAGCCGACCAAGAAGCCAACCTACGTGACCATGTACTTCCTCGGGGCCGAGCACCTGATCAAGACGTTCATCCCGATGTGGGACAAGATCCATGGCCAGCTGAACACGAACAAGGTGGTCGCGGCGGCGTTCCCCAACGACTCCGACGGCAACGCGTTCCGGGCCGTGTTCCCGCCGATCGCCAAGGCGGCGGGCTACACGTTCAACATGTCCTCGGCCTACCCGGACGGGACCACGAACTACTCGTCGATGATCTCCCAGTTCAAGGCAGACGGTGCCGACTTCTTCACCAACGTGCCGCTGCCGCCGGACTTCGCCACCATGTGGAAGCAGTCCGTGCAGCAGGGCTTCAGGCCCAAGCTGGCCACGGTGGCCAAGGTACTGCTGTTCCCGACCGACACCTACGCGCTCGGCTCGCTGGTCTACAACGTGGCCACCGACGCCTGGTGGGCGCCGACGCTGCCGTGGGCGTCCTCGTTCACCGGGGAGACCTGCCAGCAGATGGCCAACCAGTACGAGTCGGCGGGCCACGGCCAGTGGAACTCCAACATCAGCAACTACAGCCTCTTCGAGGCCGCGCACGCCGCGCTCACCGCGGTGAACAACCCGCACGACAAGAAGGAAGTCGCGACCGCGATCCACCAGGTCAACATCAAGGCGCTGGCC
>DATDIH010000212.1:0-3561 GCA_036521155.1 Streptosporangiaceae bacterium | reverse complement strand
TCGGCCGCGTAGGCCGGGTCGGCCGCGACCTCGGCCGGGGTGGTGTCCCAGGACCGGAACGAGCCGCGATCGAGCAACGAGTCCAGCAACTCGCGCGCGTTCGCCGAGGCCGGTGCCATCGGGCCAGTATCTCCCGTGACTGAGAGCGTGGCGCTCCGTAGCTCCTTAGACTACCCAGCGTGAACAGTGACCTGAGGCTGACGCTTCCGCCGCCGCTGGAACTCCAGCTGCTGGCCGCCCCCGGCCAGCTCCAGGCTGCGTGGCTGGTGGCCGAGGGCTACTCAAACGACGAGCTCGGCATGCGGTTCGACGATTGGTTCGAACTGTTCCTGCCCACCATGAGGCAGGAGGGCCTGATCGACAGCCGGGCCGGCGAAGCCGCCCAGGCGATCGCGACCCAGCTGGAGGTCATGCGCAAAACCGGCGCCCGGCTGCTCTGGACCGCCACCGCCGAGCTGCACGGTGCCCCGGAATGGCAGCGGCTCCGCGACCTGGCCCGGCCGGCGCTCGACACCCTGGGCCTCCCGTCATCCGGATACGACGTGCTGGCCGGAGTCCGGCCAGCCAAGATGATTCAGGCCCTCCGCGAGCTGCTCGGGTGGCTGGCCCAGCCTGCCACGGAACAGGGGCCCTACCTCGACCAGCCCTTCGCGCCCCCGGTCCAGGACCTGCCGCTCACCCTGGACGATTGCGTGACCGCCTTCATCCCGCGGCTGACGTCGACGGGATCGGTCAGCCCGGTGGCCGCCACCGCGGCCACCGCGGTGCGCGACTTCATCCGGTCGCCGGCCGTTCAGGCCGACCCCGCCCTGTGTGACCAGGCCACCCTGGCCACCAGCGAGACCTGGGCCACCCTCCGCGGCCTGGCCCGCGCGGCGCTGGACGCGCTGGGCTGAGCACCGCTGGGGACGGGTATGCGGTAGGAAAGGCACATGCCCGATCAGGAGCGGCCCCGGGTCATCGTGGGCATGTCCGGCTCCAGTGCCCCGCAGCTGGGGGCGGCGTTCCTGACCATGCTGCGGGAGCGGGGCACGGCCGAATCGCACCTGGTGCTGTCGTCCGGGGCGCGCCGGAGCGTCGAACTGGAGATGCGCACCGACCCGGCCGAAATCGGGAAGCTGGCCGATGTGGTCTACGACGAGCATGACCTGGGCGCGGCCATCGGCGCGGCCACGTTCCCGGCGGTGGGCATGGTCATCGTGCCGTGCTCGATGCGGACCCTGGCCCTGGTGGCCGCGGGTGACGACACCACCCTGCTGACCCGGGCGGCAGCGGTCACGCTGCGGGAACGGCGGCGTCTGGTGCTGGTCACCCGGGAGACCCCGCTCAGCTACATTCACCTGCGGAACATGGCGACCGTGGCCGCGGCCGGGGCGACGGTCGCGCCTCCCATTCCGGCCTTCGGGGTCACCGCACCGCCGCTGGCCAGCCTGCTGTCGGGACTCAGCGGGCAGACCTTCGATCAAATTTTTCCGTCCTGACCTTCGGTTCGGGCCAGGCGACCGAGCAGGGCGCGGTTGTCATCCCAGCGTTCCCGGTCCCGCACGTAGGCCGACGACTGGAACATCATCGGCCGCAGCGGGATGCCCAGCGTGTCGGCCTCGGTGGCCTCGACCGCGAACGAGACGGCCAGGGTCCGGCCGTCGTCCTCGGCCAGGGTGGCCCCGGCCCGCAGGGACAGGTAGTACGCGGACTGGCCGCCGACCACGACCAGCCGGCCGCGTCCGTCCCGGCGCAGGCTGGCGATGGTCCGGCGGGCCCGGATGACCACGCGGACCACGCCGGGCGGCGCCGCCTCGATCTCGGCCCGGGACAGCTGGCACACCTGCGGGTAGCCGTCCGCGCCCACGGTCAGCAGCAGGAACACCGGTTCCCAGGCGTCCTCGGCGGCGTCGCCGCTCAGCAGGCCGAGCACCTCAGCCGGCAGCATCGGCGCCTCCTCCGGCCCAGCGGGCGAACAGGTCGTGGTCCAGGCCGAACTGGTCCAGGATCTTCCCCGCCGTGTGCCGCAGCAGGTCCCCGGTGGTTTCCGGCCGATGGTAGAACGCGGGCACCGGCGGCAGGATCGTGCCCCCGGCCAGGGTGATCGTCTCCAGGTGCTGGAGGTCGGCCCGGCTCCACGGGCTCTCGTCCGGCACCAGCACCAGCGGCCGGCGTTCCTTCAGGCAGACGTCGGCGGCCCGGGTGACCAGGTCGGCGCTGTTCCCGGCGGCGATGGCGGCCACCGTGGCCAGCGAGCAGGGGGCGATCACCATCCCGGCCGTACGGAACGACCCCGACGAGATGGCCGCGCCCAGGTCACCGGGCGGATAGGTCACGTCGGCCAGCGTGGCGAAGTCGCCCGGATCCGGCCCGGCGGCCGCCACCACCAGGTGGCTCTCCACGCCGGGAATGCCCCGCAGGGCCCGCAGCACGGCCAGGCCCAAACCTGGCCCCCGGGTCCCGGACACCCCGACGATCAGCCGACTGGCCACGGGGGCCAAGGCTACTCTCGGGTTGGCTCCGGGCTGAACCGGCAGCCTTCAGCGTGACCTTCGAAATTATCGATGGTGTCTGACTAAGCGGTGGCCGCGTCGCTTTCCGAGGTGTCGAAGGCGGCCAGCTTGTGCAGGCGCCCCACGATGTCCTCGTGCACCTGGTCCGGGGTCCGGGCCCCGTCGACGGTGAACATCCACTCCCGGCCCGCGTAGTAGTCCAGCAGCGGGATGGTCATCTCACGGAAGACCTCCAGCCGGTGCGCGATGACGTCTTCGGTGTCGTCCGAGCCCCGGCCGCGGGCGAGCAGGCGGCGGATCAGCTCCTCGTCCGGCACGTCCAGGTGCACGGCCGCCTGGACCTCGACGCCGAGCTCGCGGGCGGTCTCGAAGGCCGCCTTGGCCTGGTCCACGGTGCGCGGAAAGCCGTCGAGCACGTAGCCGCCGGCTTCGGCCGCCGCGACCACCGGCTTGCGCAGCATGTCCATGACCACCGCGTCCGGCACCAGGTCCCCGGCGTCGACATATTTCTTGATCGTTTGCCCGATCGTCGTCTGGTCCTTGACGTGCTGGCGCAGCAGGTCACCGCTGGAGATGTGCGCGATGCCGAAGTGTTCGGACAACCGCTCGGCCTGGGTGCCCTTGCCGGCCCCGGGCGCACCGATCAGGAGTAGGCGCATCGGTCACCTCGTCTTTCCGTCACGGCAGTACAGACCGCGACGCTGCGGTTCCTGCCCACGGTGACCGTAACCATCACAAGATCGTCCTACATTCCGTCGTTACCAGGCAATATCGCGCTGGTCACGTCGAGGTCGGCTTCTGGACACGGCCGCCACTTCGGTCACTCCGGCAACGGCTGCTCGGGCAGGGATCCCATACCGCTGAACATCGGCAGGTACGGGTCGACCGCCCCCATCCGGGCCCACTGCCGCAGTTGGTCAGCGGACCGGCGGGTCATCAGCGCCCGGCTCAGGTCGAAGGTCGGCGCCGACAGGACCAGACCGGGAGCGGAGTCGCCGGTGCTGAAGATCCAGTCCGGGCTGCGCAGCTCGACCGGCGCCAGCTTGGCCCGGCGGATCCGGGACGA
>DATDIH010000211.1:0-18566 GCA_036521155.1 Streptosporangiaceae bacterium | reverse complement strand
GGTGGCGGTAGCCGTCATCTACCTGCTGCTGTACCGCACCCGGTTCGGCCGCGCGGTGCGGGCCACCATGCAGGACGCGACCGCCGCCCGGCTGGTCGGCATCGACGTCAACCGGGTCGCCGCGCTGACGTTCGGGATCGGCGTCGCGGTGACCGCGGCGGGCGGCATGGCCTACGGCGCCACCAGCGGCGGGTTCAGCCCGAACAGTGGCTACGACCTGATCTCGCGGCTGCTGGCCATCATCATCCTGGGCGGCCTGGGCAGCATCGGCGGTGCCCTGGCCGCCGCGGTCTTCATGATCACCGTGGAATCCGTGGTCGACATCTGGTCCCCGAACTGGGCCGTGGCCGTGTTCTACGTCGCGCTGGTCGTCGTGCTGACCGTCCGGCCCGCCGGGCTGTTCGGCCGGCGGGAGGTACGGGCGCAATGACCGCCCCCGTGACGGCCACGGTGAGCCGGGGCCGCCGGACCGTCCTGGCCGCGGGCGTCCCGGCCGTGCTGCTGGCCGCCGCCGCGCTGTTCCCGCTGGTGTTCAGCAGCCCGCTGGCCACCACCTACGGGTTCGACGCGCTGATCTTCGTGGCGGCCGCCTCGGCCTGGAACATCTTCTCCGGCTACTCGGGCTACCTGTCGCTCGGCCACGCGGTGTTCTTCGGCAGCGGCGTCTACGCGGTGGCGATCGGGGCCCGGGACTGGCATCTGACCGGGGACGCGGTATTCGGCCTGCTGCCGCTGGCGGCCGCCGTCGCCGCGGTCATCGCGGTCCCGCTGGGCCTGGTCGCGCTGCGGGTCCGGCGGCACACGTTCGTGGTCGTCACGATCGCCTTCTTCTTCATCTTCCAGCTGATGGCGTTCAACTTCTCGTTCACCGGCGGCACCAGCGGGATCGACGCGCCGATCCTGAACTGGTCGGCGGCCACCTACAACGATCCCTTCTACTACCTGGCCCTGGTCATCGCGGCGGCCGCGGTCGCCCTGTCCTGGCTGATCCGGCGGTCCCGGTTCGGCCTGCACCTGCGGGCCATCCGGGACGACGAGGATCGGGCCCGCGGCCTGGGGGTGCACGCGATGAGGGTCAAGCTGGCCGCGCTGGTGATCTCGGCGCTGATCACCGGGCTGGCGGGTGGCCTGTGGTACTACTTCATCGCGGCCGCCCACCCGCAGTCCGCGTTCGATCCGCTGTTCGACCTGTCGCTGGCGCTGATGGGCTTCTTCGGCGGCCTGGGCACGGTCTTCGGCCCCGCGCTCGGCGCGCTGATCCTGGAGCCGGCCCAGCAGTGGCTGACGGTCCAGTTCACCAACGACTACCTCAGCGAGATCCTCCTGGGTGTGCTGTTCCTGCTGGTGATCCTGTTCCTGCCGCGCGGCGTGCTGCCCACCCTGGGCGAGTGGGCTGATCGCTGGCGGGCCCGGTCCCGGGGCCGACCGGAAGCCCCGGCCGACGGCGCCGCCGTGCAGCCAGACCGGCAGCCGGAAGGCACGGCGTCGTGACCGCCGAGCTACGTACCGAGGGGATCGGCAAGGCCTTCGGTGGCGTACAGGCCCTGGACGACTGCGCACTGACCGCGGCCGCGGGCTCGATCACCGGCCTGATCGGACCGAACGGGTCCGGGAAGACCACGCTGTTCAACATCGTGACCGGCTACGAGCGGCCAGACGCCGGCGAGGTGTACCTGGCTGGGCAGCGGATCACCGGCGCGTCCGCGCAGCGGGTGTTCGGCCTCGGCCTGGCCCGGACGTTCCAGCTGACCAGGATCTTCCCCCGGCTCACGCTGCTGGAGAACATGCTGGTCGCGGCCGGGGGCCACGCGGCGGGCCGGCGCCGGGCGCACGAGCTGCTGGAGTTCACCGGGATCGACGGTTACGCCGGCGCCCTGGCCGGGACGCTCTCCTACGGCCAGCGCAAGCTGCTCGAACTGGCCACGGTGCTGGCCGCGGAGCCGGCCGTGGTGCTGCTGGACGAGCCGGCCGGCGGGGTGAACCCGACGCTGATCCAGCACCTCGCGGACCGGATCCGGGACCTGAACGCCCAGGGCACCACGTTCCTGATCGTGGAGCACAACATGGAGTTCGTGATGGGGCTGTGCCATCAGGTCACGGTGCTGGACCACGGCACGGTGGTGGCGGCCGGGCCGCCGGCCAGCATCGCCCGCGACCCGCGGGTGCTGGACGCCTACCTGGGCACGGTGCCGGATACTGGCCTGGAGGACGTGGGTGAGCCCGGTGACCGCTGACGCCGCGCTGGCCGTCGAGGGCCTGTACGCGGGCTACGGCGGCGGCGACATCCTGCACGACGTGTCGTTCACCGTCCCGCCGGGCGGCATCACCTGCGTAGTGGGCCCCAACGGGGCGGGCAAGTCGACCCTGCTCGCCTCGATCAGCGGGCTGCTGCGGCCGCGCCGCGGCCGGGTCCTGCTGCACGGACAGCCGGTCACCGGGCGCAGCCCGCGGCAGATCCTGGGTATGGGCCTGGTCCACGTGCCCCAGCACCACAGCCTGTTCCGGGACATGACCGTGACCGAGAACCTCGACCTCGGCGCTTATACGCTCCGCGACCGCCGGCAGCTGGCCCGGAGCCGGGCCCGGGTGCACGAGATGTTCCCCGAGGTGGCCGGCTGGGGGCCGAAGAAAGCGGGCAGCCTGTCCGGCGGCCAGCAGCGCCTGGTGGAGTTCGCCCGCAGCCTGATGCTCGACCCGTCCCTGATCATCCTGGACGAGCCGTCGATGGGGCTGGCGCCGAAGGTGCTCCGCTCGGTGTTCGACGCGGTCACGATGATGAACGAGGCGGGCCGGACCGTCCTGCTGGTTGAGCAGAACGCTCGGGCCGGCCTGCGGCTGGCCACCCACGGGGTGGTGCTGGAGAACGGCCGGGTGCGGCTCACCGGCACTGGCCAGGAGGTGCTCAGCCACCCGGAGATCGGCGCGCTCTACCTCGGTGGCACGATCCGCGCCCAGTGATTCGCGCACAATGAGGGGAAAGACGATGGCCATTCCCACCTTCGGGCCCAACGCCGTGGACTGGGAGCAGCGGGTCGACCTGGCCCGGCTCCGCGACGAGCGGCTGGCCCGGCTGCGGGCCCAGCTGGAACGGTCGGACCTGGGCGCGCTGCTCAGCTTCGACTTCGCCAACATCCGCTACATGACCGCGACCCACATCGGCACCTGGGCCATGGACAAGCTGATCCGCTTCGCCCTGCTGCCGCGGGGCGGGGAGCCCGTGGTCTGGGACTTCGGTTCGGCGGCCCGGCACCACCAGCTGTACAACCCGTGGCTCGACCACACCGACGGCCCCGCCACCCCCGAGGGAGCGGCCCGGACCGGGGCCCGGGCCGGGATCTCCACGCTGCGCGGCGCGTTCCACCCGGACGCGGGCATCGCCGCCGGGTTGGCCCGGCAGATCGCGGACGTGCTGCGCGAGCACGGCCTGGCCGGCGAGCCGGTCGGGGTGGACATGGCCGAGATGCCGGTGCTGGCCGCGCTGGCGGCCGAGGGCATCCGGACCGTGGACGGGCAGCAGGTGTTCCTGGAGGCCCGGCGGACCAAGACCCGCGACGAGATCTCGCTGCTGGGCCAGGCCTGCGCCATGGTCGACGCGGCCTACACCGAGCTGTACGAGTTCCTCCGGCCAGGCGTGCGCGAGAACGAGTGCGTCGGACTGGTCAGCAAGATCCTCTACGACCTGGGCAGCGAGTACGTGGAGGGGGTCAACGCGATCTCCGGCGAGCGCTGCTCGCCGCACCCGCACGTGTACTCGGACCGGCTGATCCGGCCCGGCGATCCGGCCTTCTTCGACATCCTGCACAGCCACCTGGGCTACCGGACCTGCTACTACCGCACGTTCGCGGTGGCCAGCGCGTCTCGCGCCCAGCGCGACGCCTACGTCCGCTGCCGCGAGTACATGGACCAGGCCATCGCGCTGGTCCGGCCGGGCGCCACCACCGCCGACATCGTGGCCCTCTGGCCTCGGGCGGAAGAGTTCGGCTTCCCCGACGAGCTGGCCGCCTTCGCCCTCCAGTACGGGCACGGCGTCGGCCTGTCGATCTGGGAGAAGCCGATCTTCAGCCGCCTGGTGTCGCTGGAACATCCCGAGGTGCTCGAGGAGGGCATGGTGTTCGCGCTGGAGACCTACTGGCCCGCGGCCGACGGCTGGTCCGCGGCCCGGATCGAGGAGGAGGTCGTGGTCACCGCGGACGGCTGCGAGCTGCTGACCCGGTTCCCGGCCGAGGAACTGCTGGTGGCCGGCCGCAAGTACTGGACCGCCGGCGGCGCCCTGAACACGCTGCGGGAGAACCAGTCCCACCTGAACACCCCGGCCGGCCGGGGCGAATCGCCGGCACCCGATCCGGGCTGATGCCCGGGGCCCCGGATCAGAGCGCGGGCGTTGACTCCTGTGGGATTCATGAGTTAAATCAAGGTTGAAAATAAGGGAGCGGGGGGACTCAAGATCGCACCCCAGCTCGCTGGGCGAACCGGCCGCGGTAGTGGCGGCCGGGCTCGCGTGGGCCGCAGCAGGGCGTGGTGCCCTGACGAAAGGTGACCCACGTTGCGTGTGAGCATCCCCAGGCCCCTGGGCTTCCCCCGACCACGATGGCTGCTGGCCCTGCTGGCCGGGGCCGCCCTGCTCACCGGGTTCGCGGTGTCGGCCGGCGCCCAGCCCGCCAGCGCGGCCAACGAGCCGGTGAACGTCTGGCTCACCACCACCAGCGGCTCGTCGGGCCGGACCGTGACCCGGGGGCTCCAGCAGCAGACCCCGGTCGCCTTCGCTTCCGGGCACGCCGGCAGCGGCCAGGTCATCACCGTGGACGAGCGGACGAAGTATCAGCAGTTCACCGGGGGCGGGGCGTCCATGACCGACACCGCCGGGTACCTGCTGGGCAGCAGCGGCGCGATCAGCTCCAGCACCCAGGCTTCCGTGATGAGCGCGCTGTTCAGCCCGACCAGCGGGATCGGCCTGGACTTCCTGCGCAACCCCATGGGCGCCTCGGACCTGGCCCGGTCCAACTACTCCTACGACGACATGCCGGCCGGGCAGACCGACCCGAGCCTGGCCCACTTCTCGATCAGCCACGACCTGACCGACATCCTGCCCCTGACCAAGGACGCCGAGCAGCTCAACCCGAACCTCAAGCTGATGGTGGTGCCGTGGAGCGCGCCGGCCTGGATGAAGGACAACGACAGCTTCACCGGCCAGGGGGACCTGGAGTCGCAGTACTACGCGGCCTACGCCCAGTACTTCGTCAAGACGATCCAGGCCTACCAGGCCCAGGGCGTGCACGTGGACTACGTGTCGGCGCAGAACGAGCCCGGCTGCTGCTCCGGGGCCAACTACCCGACCATGGCCTGGAACGGCTCCGGCCTGGACTACTTCACCGCCAACGACCTGCTGCCGGCCTTCCACGCGGCCGGGCTGTCGACCAAGGTGCTGGCCCTGGACTGGAACTGGAGCAACTACGCCGATTACGGCGCGACCGAGGTCAACGACGCCACCGTGCGCAACGACCCGCTGTTCGGCGGCGTGGCCTGGCACGGCTACGACGAGGGCAGCGCGGCCGAGCAGAGCACCGTGCACAACGAATACCCCGGCATCGGCACGTTCGATACCGAGCACTCCGGGGGCACCTGGATCGCCAACCAGCAGCAGGAGGACATGCAGAACATCATCGACTACACCCGGAACTGGGGGCAGAGCGTCGTCAAGTGGAGCCTGGCCGTGGACCAGAACGACGGCCCGCACAACGGCGGCTGCGGCACCTGCACCGGGCTGATCACCGTCCACAACGGGGACAGCCAGAGCGGGCAGGTCACCTACACGGTCGAGTATTACGACATGGGCCAGCTGACCAAGTTCGTCAAGCCCGGCGCCTACCGGATCGCGTCAACCGCCAGTTCGTCCGTGCCCAACGTGGCCTGGCAGAACCCGGACGGCTCCAAGGCCCTGGTCGCCTACAACCAGACCGGCGCGTCCCAGCCGATCACGGTCAACTGGGGCGGCGAGTCGTTCACCTACACGCTGCCCGCGCAGACGACCGCCACGTTCACCTGGAGCGGCACCCAGAGCGGGACCAGCCTCAGCTCGACCGGCACCATCGGCGGCTACGGCGGCCTCTGCCTGGACGTCGCGGGCGGCAACGCCACCGACGGGACCACCGTCGACCAGTACACCTGCAACGGGACGTCGGCCCAGCAGTGGACGGTGGACCCCAACGGCACGGTGGAATCCATGAGCAAGTGCCTGGACGTGGCCAGCGGCGGCACCGCCAACGGCACCAAGGTCGACCTGTACTCCTGCAACGGCACCGGCGCCCAGGTCTGGCAGCATCAGGCCAACGGCGCGCTGTACAACCCGCAGTCCGGCAAGTGCCTGGACGACACCGGCTGGTCGACCAGCCCCGGCAACGCCCTGCAGATCTGGTCCTGCACGGCCGCGGCCAACCAGGTGTGGACTGTTCCGTCCGGGGGAGCGACCCCCTGAACCCCCCGGAACCCGCGGTGCGGTGACCACCGTATTACCGGCCACTCGCCGAGCCTTCGGCCCGGCTCCCTGGGCCGGTTAGACCGCCTCGCCGTAGCCACGCCGCCGCCTCAGCCCGAGGCGGCGGCGTGGCCATCCTGGCTGGTCGCCAGCGGACCCCTTCCCCCCGGCGGCCGGGTCGTTCCGGGGGGACTCAGGCCTTGACCTTCGGTGAAATCAGACGACGCGACGCACGCTGGAGCTGTTTCTTTCTGTTACCTAGGCAGGGCGGGCAGGTTTGCGCTATAAATGAAAGGAAAGTTTCTTATTTGTTGGGGAGCGGACCTCTACCCCGGGAGGTCTTTATGAGATCAGCCTCACGTCGCACCCGTCCGCATTCGGGTGGCCGCCGTAGGCTGCGCTGGCTCACCTTGCTCGCCGTCCCGGCGCTGGCTGCGCTGGGAGTGGTGGCCGCTGGCCACAAACCCGCTCCTCCATCGTCCGCGACCCGCCTGGACGCGGCCGCGGCCCCGGCCGACAGCAGCGGGCTGCCCGCCCACGTGCTGATGGGCTACTGGCAGGACTTCACCAACGGCGCCGCCCCGCTCACCCTGGCCGACGTGCCTACCAGCTACAACCTGGTCGCGGTGGCCTTCGGCAACGCGGGCGCCACCCCCGGCCAGGTCACGTTCAGCCTGGACTCCGGGCTGTCCTCGGCGCTGGGCGGCTACACCGACAGCCAGTTCACCAGCGACATCCAGACCCTGCACTCGCGCGGCCAGAAGGTCATTCTGTCCGTCGGCGGCCAGAACGGCACGGTCAGCGTGACCGACTCCGCCAGCGCCAGCGAGTTCGCCAGCAGCGTGGATTCGATCATCAATCAGTACGGGTTCGACGGCGTCGACATCGACCTGGAGAACGGGGTCAATCCGACCTACATGGCCCAGGCGCTGCAGCAACTGCAGAGCGACGTCGGATCGAGCCTGATCATCACGCTCGCCCCGCAGACCATCGACACCCAGTCCGCGGGCAGTGACTACCTGGCCCTGGCGCTGAACATCAAGTCGATCCTGACCATGATCAACACCCAGTACTACAACTCGGGCACGATGAACGGCTGCGACGGCAACGTCTACGCCGAGGGCTCGGTGGACTTCATCACCGCCCTGGCCTGCACCGAGCTGCAGAGCGGCCTGTCCCCGGCTCAGGTCGGCATCGGGTTGCCGGCTTCGTCGTCGGCGGCCGGCAGCGGCTACGTGGACCCGTCGGTGGTCAACAACGCGCTGGACTGCCTGGCGGCCCAGACGAACTGCGGCAGCTTCACGCCGCCGGCCAGCTACCCGGACCTGCGCGGCGCGATGACCTGGTCGATCAACTGGGACGCCTCGAACGGCTACAACTTCGCCAACACGGTGGCGCCGCACCTGGCCTCGCTGCCGTAACAAGCGTGGGGGCCGTCCCTCGGTCCAGGGCGGCCCCCACCACCTCTCCTTGTTCCTGGCGCCCCGCCGTTCCCAGTCTGGCTGGCCGACCGGTGACCCGTGAGCGCTGGCCGCTACCGGCTGCTACCAGCCGGTGAACTGGCCCTGGACGGTCCACAGGGCCCCGAGTCCGGCCAGCACGGCCAGGCCGATCGCGACGACCATGAGGCGACGGCCGGGGCGGCCGGCCGACCAGCGCAGGCCCGCGGCGGTCAGGCGGCGGGCCAGGCCGGCCAGCAGGTAGACCGACCCGGCGATGGCCAGGGTGAGCAGCGCGATGCCGACGGTGCCGACCAGGACCGACGCGTACCGGTGGGCGGTGGCGGCCGCCGGCAGCAGCTCCGCCTGACGGCGCGCGGACAGCCACAGCGCCCGGTTGATCCGGGGCAGGTAGAGCAGCAGATAGCCCAGGCCGGCCAGCAGCAACGGGACCATGGTCAGCACCCAGGCGGTGACCACGATCCGGCTCCGCCGCCGCAGGCCGGTGACGCGGGGGTCCTGGGGCCCGCGGCCGGTGACGCTGCGCAGGATCGGGAGCACCCGCGCGAACAGGTCCGGCACCCCGACCAGGTCGCTGAGGATGAAGTAGCCGTCGTAGCGGACGAACGGCAGCAACTGCTGCAGCAGCTCCAAGTGCGTGACCGCGATGACCAGCAGCAGGATCTCGGCCGAGGTGGCGGCGTAGATGCCGGCCAGTGCCAGCATGAAGATCAGGTTGAAGTAGACGCCACCCAGGTCGGTCCGCAGCCGGCCCGCCCGGCTGAGGCGGTAGGAGTCGGTGACGTTGGTGAAGAACGACGGCCAGATCAGGTAGATGCCGAAGCCGATCACGCCCGGGCGCCCGCCCCCGCAGCGGCAGCCGCTGGCGTGGCCGCACTCGTGGAACATGGTGGACAGCACGGACAGGCCGAGCACGATGAGCAGTCCGATCGGGTCCCGCAGCAGCAGGGAGACGCCCGAGCCCAGCCCGTGCACGGCGAACAGCCAGTAGTCGAGGGCCAGCATGCCGATGACCACCGCCGCCACCATCGGCCAGCGGAACAGTGGCCGCAGCATGGTGCCGATCGCGTTGGCGGCCCGCTCGGGGAGCAGAGTGCCCCGCGCTCGCAGGGCCAGCAGCGGATTGGCCCGGGGCGCGACCGCCGGGGCACCCGGAGCCGCGACGATGCCCAGGGGCATCAGCTTGGCGGTGACCAGGAAGCGGACCTGGTCCGCGGTCAGCAACCGGCCCAGCTCAGCGGTGACCGCCTCGGCGATGGCGGCCGAGCCCCGGACGCCGTCGATCTGGCCGATCACCTCGTACAGCAGCGCGGACACCTGAATGACCTGGCCGTCCGGCCGGCGGACCAGCGACGGGGGCTGATCGTAACCGGAGTCCTGGTAGGCGCCGAGCAGTTCGATCCCGTCGGCCAGCCGGGGCGGTTGCGGTTGCGCTGGTGGTTGTGGTGAGGGCGGCGGCTTCGGCTGGGAGGACCCGGACACCTGACCCGGCAGCAGGCCGGGGGAGTCGCTGCCTGGGTGCAGGTGCCCGGGAGCCAGGGTCATCGGTCCGCCCCTCCCTTAGCAGTGCGCACCGAGGGGAATGTGATGGGAGGCCGCCCGACGGGGAAGGGCGGCCTCCCGGCCATTGTGCAAACCCCTCCCGTTGCACAAGGGCTTCGATCAGATCCCGATGGCCCTTACAGGCACAGGCTGATCGAGACGCAGACGGAAACCGAGATGCCGCCACACGGGTCGCAGCAGGGGTGACAGCACAGCGTCTCGCGGTTCGGCAGCAGCTCGGCGGACTCGAGCTCCAGCTCATCCATGGTCACTGCGGGTACATTCGACATGGCGCCTCCTCAAGGCGATCCATGGTTGTACGCTCTTTAGCGTACAATCTGTTCGGTCATCACCGAACAGTATACGTTTGGGGACCGGGACGCAAGAGCCTGCCGTGCAATTTCACCTGCCACACAGGCGATTCCGGCGGCCGGAGGTGAGTAAGTGGCGGTCACGCAGGAGCCCATTGGCCCAGCGCAGGAGCCCATTGGGCGGGCGCAGGAGACCAGGGAGCCGACGCCGTTGTCCAGGGGTGCGGCGCCGGAGCCTGGGAGTGCGGCGCCGGAGCCCGGGGACCCGGCGCCGGGGCCGGGGAGGCCGCCCCAGGAGTCTGGGGGGCCGGCCCAGGGCCTGAACCCGTTGCAGCGGCTCATCCGCCAGCGCCTCGAGACGCAGGGCTGGTCCTACGGTGACGTGGCCAAGCGGGGCGGGCTGCCCCGGTCGACGGTGTACACCCTGGCCACGACCCGCAACCTGGCCCGGCCGCCCCGCCCGGCCACCCTGAACGGCCTGGCCTGGGGATTGGACCTGCCGGTCTCGGTGATCCGGTCCGCCGCCGCCGAATCCACCGGGCTGCACTACTACGACGACGAACCGGGATCGGGCGGCCCGGGAGCGGCCAGCTCCGGCTCGGCCGGCCCGGGCTCGGCCGGCGACCCGGAGCGGGACCTGCTGATCGCCAGCATCGACGAACTGACCGCCGAGGACCGGCAGCACGTCGCCGCCCTGGTGGAATCGCTGCGCAAGAAGGCGGCCGCGGACCGCCCCGACCGTTAATCACGGCACCTCCTCCGGCCCCGGGGCCTGGCCGCGGGCGCGGCCGCGAGGCCTCGCGCACGGCGCCGACGGCGCGAGGCCTTTCCCCTGGTTGAGTCCTGGTTTACCGATCACCCACTTCACTGGTTCATGGGCCAGTTGGCCGACATGCCGAGTTGCTCGGCGAGCGTGCCGTACTGGCCTTCGGGCAGGACCAGGCGGGCGACGCGCAGGATGTCGGCCGGGTCCTCCCCCGGCGGACGCAGCACGCAGATGGTGTCGTCGTGCTTGTTGCGGGTGATGACGAGCCGGTCGTGGTCGGCCATGACGATGCGGGCCGGCTGGATGCGGTCCTGATGAGCTTCCTGGTGAGCGGGAACGGGCATGACGGGAGCCTCCGGAGCGGAGCTGGTCTGACGGGTTTGGCTGGCCGGGCTGGCCGGAGTGGCCGGGCCGGCTGGGCCGGGCTGGTTCGGCGGCGGGACGACGATCCGCCGACGGCGGCGGCGCCGGGCGACCAGCAGTGGTTCGGCGGCGAAGATGAGCACCGCGAGCAGGCCGACGGCCAGCAGCACGGTCTTCAGCCACGACGGCATGCCGGTACTGGCCTGCGGCCGCGGATGCGCCGAATGGACGGTGGGGGGAGCAGACGGAACCAGGGAGGGAGCCGGGCCCGTGGGCTGCGGATGCGCCTGGCCGGGTGCTGGCTTGCTCGGGGCCGTCGGGGCTGGCTGGCCGGGAGCGGAGCCGCCCGCGGGCGGCGTGCCCGCGACGGGGATGGTGAGCCGGGTCCCGGCGTTGATCGCGCCGGGGTCAGGGCCGATGACCGGCCGGTTGGCCGCGTACAGCGCGGGCCAGCCGCCGCGGACCCCGAAGCGGGCCGCGATGGCCGACAGCGTGTCCCCGGCCGCCACCGTGTACCGGACCGGCGTGGCCGGACCCGGTAGGTGCAGGACCACCCCTACGGCGATGATGTCGGGGTTGCCCCCGATCCGCGACCGGTTGGCCGCGTACAGCGCGGGCCAGCCACCCCGGACCCCGAACCGGGTCGCGATGGCGGACAGGGTGTCGCCCGGCCGGACGACGTAGGTACGAGCCGGGGCGGGGGTCGCCACGGCCGAAGTCAGCGCCGCCGGAGCCGACGCAGCGGCCGGGCGGGCACTCGTAATCAGTCCCCCTCGGACCGGCGCAGCGGCCGGCGGGGCACTGGTCAAGCTGATGTTGGTCGTGCGGGTACTGGCCTGAACCGGGTGAGCGGATCTGCCTGGACCGGCGGTGATCACGCCGGCCGGCAGAATGGTCCAGGCGAGCACGACGCACGCGAGTTTGAGCCACGCATGCATGGTGCTGTCACTTTCCTTCCAGGGAGATCAGCGCCGGGCATCGCAGGCCCGGGCGCCGTCAGGCATGAACCGGCTGAAAGGAAAGCGACTTACGCGGGTGGCACCTCCGGCAGGAACGAACGCCAGATGGCCTTGGCGCCCGCGAGACGGGCGCGCCGCACCACGATGAGGGTGCGGTGGGTGAGGTGGTCCAGGGTGGAGCGGCCGGACAGCGGGCGGCCGCCGTGGCCGCCGCCGCTGGCGCTACCGGCTCCGCTGCCGCCCGCGGCGCTAGCGCCCGTTGCGGCCACCGGCCCCCGCGGCGTCGCCGGTGCCGGGGCCAGGGGTCCGCCGTTCGACGCCGCCAGGGCCGCACTGGCCGACGTGGCCTGGAACGCGGTCCGGGTCGAGGTCGCCGAGGTCGCCGAGGCGGCCGAGGTCCGGGGGGCGGCGGCGCTGCGGACCGCCTGAGCCGAAGCGGGGATCGCGCCGGCCGGGGCCGAAGTGGCCAGCTGGGCCGACGCCACGGTCTCGCCGGTGGTGGCCGGAGTGGTTACCGCGGTCTGCGGGACCGGTGCCAGCGAGGTGGTCACGGGCGTCGGCGAGGTGGTCGCGGGGGCCGGGGAGCCGGTCACCGGGGCCAGGCTTGCGATGACCGGGGTGAGGGCCTGAGTCACGGGGGCCAGCGCGCTGGTCACCGGGGCCAGGGCGGCGGTCACCGGGCTGAGCGTCCCGGTCACCGCGGTCAGCACCGGCGCCAGCGAGCCGGTCACCGGAGCCAGGGTCCCCGTCACTGACGACAGCACGGGGGCGAGGCTTCCGGTCACCGGGGCCAGCGCGCCCGTGACCGAAGTCAGGACCGGGGCCAGCGAACCGGTCACCGGAGCCAGCGCCGCGGTCACCGGGGCCACCGTCGTCGTCACCGACGACAGCACCGGCCCGAGGGCCCCGGTCACCGGAGCCAGCGTCCCGGTCACCCCGGTCAGCGTCGGCGCCAGCGCACCGGTCACGGGAGCCACCGTCCCGGTCACCGAGGACAGCACCGGGGTCAGGGTGCCGGTCACCGGGGCCAGGGACCCGGTAGCGGTCGACAGCACCGACCCGGCCGCGCTGGTGACCGGAGCGAGCGCGCCGGTGGCCGACGACAGCACGGGGGCCACCGCGCCGGTGACGGGAGCCACCGCCCCGGTCACCGAGGAGACGGCCGGCGCTGCCGCGCCGACCACCGGAGCCACCGTCGCCGTCACCGCGGAGACCGCCGGCGTCACGGTGCTGGCGACCGGGGCGGCGGCCGCGGTCACCGCGGAGATGGCCGGGGTCAGGGCCTGAGTTGCCGGGGCGACGGTCGCGGTGGCCGTGGAGACCGCGGGAGCCAGCACGCTGGTGGCCGCGGTGGTCACCGGGGCCAGCGCGGCGGTGGCCGGGGTCGCCGGGGCGGATGACGCGGGCGGTGACGCAATTGCGGCGGTGGCCGTGGTAGCCAGCGATCCGACGGCCTGGACCGCGCCGCTCGGGCTGAGGGTGGTCGCGGCCGGCGCCGGGGCGGCCGGCGTGGTGGCCGGGGCGGTCGGCTTGGTGCTGGCCGTGGCGGGCTGGGTCACGGCGGTGACGGCCGACTGGGCGACGGTGCCGGCGGCCTGGACCGCGCCGCTTGGGCTCGGGCTGGCGGGAGCCGGAGCGGACGCGGCTGGGGCGGTGACCGCGGAAGGCGACGAGGGGGCCGGCGTGGAGCTGGCCGGGGCCGCCGGGGTCGGCGTCGAGGCCGGAGTGGCTGCGGCAGCGCCGTGGGTGACCGCCGAGCCCACGGCCTGAACCAGGCTGGACGGGGCCGCGGCGAGCGACGTCGGCTGCGCGGCGGCCGGGGCGCCGGCGCCAGAGGTCGCCGGGGCGGCCTGGGCGGGGCTGGCCACCGGAGCGGAACTGGCCGGGGTGGCCGGGCTGGCGGCCGGGCTGGCCGGGGTGACGGCGGGGGTGGCGCTGGTGTCTGTGGCGGCCGGGGCCGAACTGGCCGACGGGGCCGAGTTGGTGGCCGCGGCAGCCGGGGCCGAGCCGGTCGATGCCGGAGCCGCCGAAGCCGGCGGGGCAGCTGACGGCGGGGCGGAGCTTGCCGGAGCGGTTGAGCTGCCGTGCGACGCGGCCGATGTTACGGTGTTGACCTGGGATGATGCGCCTGGGGCCACGGTCTGGACGGCGGACGAGGCGGCCGCGCCGACGGTGCCCAGCAGGCCGGTCGAGCCGGACGAGGAGCTGCTACCCGAGGCCGCCGAACCCGGCGGCGATGACGACGGGGTGGTGCCGGCGTGGGCCTGGCGGGAGAACAAGACCAGGACGGCCAGAATCCCGGCCGCGAGCAGCACGGCCTGCATCGCTCGGCGAGCGATGTAGCGCACGGGCGCTTCGGCCACTGGGTGCTCCCGCCGTTGGGAGTCGCATGCTGGAACAAAACTACTTTTGCACCATTGTTGCTCGATTGCACAACTTGATCGCGATTTGAACGTGATTTATTTGGCATTAAACGAACGTAACTTTCGCATTGAGCGATAAACCGGCTCAAACCGCCCTGACCTGCGGAGATGATAGCGATCTCGACGCGGGCACCATGGGCGGCGTAGGGTCAGCATGTTACTGGTGCGTAGGCGGCTGGGGCTGGTGATGACCGGATGGACGAGCATGTCGATGTGCTGATCGTGGGGGCGGGCCTATCGGGAATTGGCGCCGCCCACCATTTGCAGCGCGCATTTCCGTCACGGAAATACGTCATCCTCGAGTCCCGCGACGCGTCGGGGGGCACCTGGGACCTGTTCCGGTACCCGGGGGTCCGCTCCGACTCCGACATGCAGACGCTTGGCTACCGGTTCCGGCCCTGGACCGGAGCCAAGGCGCTGGCCGACGGGCCCTCGATCCTGCGCTACGTCCGGGACACGGCCAGCGAGGCCGGGATCGACGATCACATCCGGTACGGCTACCGGGTGACCCGCGCCTCCTGGTCCAGCGCGGACACCCGGTGGACCGTCGAGGCCACCCGGACTCCGCCTCCGGAGAAGGATGGCGAGGCGACCCACCCCAACGGCCAGAGCGACCCCGACGGAAGCGAGAGCGACGGGACCGAGACCGTCACCTTCACCTGCGACTTCCTGCTCATGTGCACCGGGTACTACCGCTACGACCACGGGTACCAGGCCGACCTGCCCGGCATCGGCGGCTTCCAGGGCCGGATCGTGCACCCGCAGTTCTGGCCGGAGGACCTGGACTACGCCGGGAAGCGGGTGGCGGTGGTGGGCAGCGGCGCGACCGCGGTGACGCTTGTCCCGGCGCTGGCCGAGACCGCGGCCCACGTGACCATGGTCCAGCGGTCACCGACCTACATCATCAGCCTGCCGACCGAAGACCCGATCGACGCCAAGCTGCGCCGGCTGATCGGGACCCGGCGGGCCTACATCCTGACCCGCTGGAAGAACGTCGCCGTCAGCACGCTGATCTACCAGCTCAGCCAGCGGAAGCCCGCCATGATGCGGGGCTGGATCCGGGGCATGACGGTCAAGCAACTGCCGGCCGGGTACGACGTCGACACCCACTTCAAGCCGAAGTACGGTCCGTGGGACCAGCGGCTGTGCCTGGTCCCGGACGGTGACCTGTTCCAGTCCATCCGGCACGGGCGGGCCTCGATCGCCACCGGCACCATCGACCGGTTCACCGAGCACGGCATCCGGCTGGAGTCCGGCCAGGAGATCGCGGCCGACATCGTGGTCACCGCGACCGGCCTGCAACTGCTGGCGCTGGGCGGGGTCCAGCTCACCGTGGACGGCCGCGACGTCAACCTGCCGGACACCATGGCCTACAAGGGCCTGATGCTGAGCGGGGTGCCCAACTTCGCGCTCACCATCGGCTACACCAACGCCTCGTGGACGCTCAAGGCCGACCTGACCAGTGAGTACGTGGTCCGCCTGCTCCGGTACATGGACCGGCACGGGTACGACGTGGCCGAACCGGTGCGGGACGACTCGCGGGTGACCGAGCGGCCGCTGCTCGACTTCGCGGCCGGGTACATCCTGCGGTCCATGCACGAGTTCCCCAAGTCGGGCTCCCGGCCGCCGTGGCGGCTGGGCATGAGCTACGTCAACGACCTGTTCATGCTCCGGCACGGCCGGATCAACGACGGCGTCATGAGGTTCTCCCGCCGGGGGGCCCCGGTGGCCCGTGCGAGCCGCGAGCTCGTACGGTAGGACCCATGCTGGCGATCAGAGTGCACGAGTTCGGCGGTCCGGACGTGCTGCGGCTGGAAGACGTGGGGCGCCCGGAGCCGGGGCCGGACGAGATCCTGGTCCGGGTGATGGCCGCGGGCGTGGGCCCGTGGGACGTATCGCTGCGCGCGGGCCACCTGGGCGGGTCGCTGCCTTACATCCCTGGTGGCGAGTTCGCGGGCGTGGTCGAAGGCGGCACCGGCGCGTTCGCCGACTTCGACGACGGCACCCCGGTGTACGGCTACGCCGGCTACCCCGGGCTGACCGGGTGCTACGCCCAGTACGTGACCTGCCCGGTCGAGCAGCTGGCCCCGGTCCCGTCCGGCCTGAGCCTGGCCGACGCGGGCGCCGTGCCGATCAACGCGCTGACCGCCGAGCAGGGGCTGACCGACCTGCTCAACGTCGGGCCGGGCGATCAGGTGCTGATCACCGCGGCCGCGGGCGGCCTCGGCCACCTGGCCGTGCAGATCGCCCGGGCCCTGGGCGCGGAGGTGGTGGCCACCGCGAGTCCCAAGGACCACGAGTTCGTGCACCACCTGGGGGCGGCGGTGGTGGTCGACCACCGCCAGCCGGACTGGCCGGACCAGGTCCGCAAGGCCATCGACGGCGGTGCCGCCAAGGTGCTGGCCGGGGCCATCCCGACGCTGGCCGGGGCGGCCCGGGCGGCCCGGGACGGCGCGGTGATCGCGACCCCGGTGCCCGGCGACTACCCGGACCAGGGCCGGGTGACCTGGCGCCACTACAACGGGGAACCGCGCGGCAGCCGGCTGGTCCGGATGGCGCCCTGGTTCGACGACAGCACCCTGTCGCCCGAGGTGGCCTACTACCCCTGGCGGGACGTGGCCGAGGCCCATCGGGTGGTGGGCGAGGGTCATACCCGGGGCAAGCTCTCCCTGGTCGTGGACGACGACCTGGCCGCCAGCCTGGAGCTCTGAGCAGGCTCCGGGTCAGCCCATCCGGGCCCGCTCCGAGGTGCCGAACCGGTCGGCCACCAGGCGCTTGATGCCGTCCGGGAAGCTGCGGCTCGCGGCCAGGTGACCGCGGGTCAGGTCCCGCTGGGCCTGGGCGCTGCCGCCGAACGCGGCCAGGCACAACTCGGGCTCGGCGTTGGCCAGGGCCAGGATGGCACCGGTGCATCCGAGCAGCCCGGCCGGCATGACCAGGGCCGCCGAGCCGGTGTAGAGCCAGCCGTCCCAGCGGTCCAGGGTGGCCAGCAGCCGGGTCATGTCCCCGGACGAGTCCTTGGCCCCCTGCACCGGTAGCTTTTCCAGCACGTCGAGGGAGATGCCGGGCGGCGACACCTTCGGGAAGTGGTAGGCCAGCAGCGGGAGGTCACCGGCCGCGTCGGCCATGGCCTGGTAGAAGCCGGCCGGGTCCTCGACCCCGCGCGGCGACCGGGCCAGCACCGCGTCGGCCCCGGCGGCAGCGGCGGCCCGGGTCAGAGCCTGAGCCTGCTCGGTGGTGGCGGCACCGGTGCCCGCCACCAGCGGCACCCCGGGCACGGCGGCCCGGACCGCGGCGAACAGCCGGACCCGCTCGTCGTCGTCCAGGGCGTCGGCCTCGCCGGTGGTTCCGGCCACCACGATGGCCTGCAGGCCCGCGGCGACCAGCCGGGCCGCGTGGCCGGCGGTGCCGTCGAAGTCGACCTGGCCGTCGTCGTGGAACAGGGTGATGAGGGCGGCGCCAACCCCGGTGAAAGGCGGCGAATCGCTGGTAGCGGGCATAACGCCATTATCCACCGGCCCACTCAGGCGGGCTGGGCGGCGGCCAGCTGGGCCCGGAGCGTGTCCCGGGCGGTGACCAGGGACGGGCCGTACCAGGTCAGGGCGCGGCCCTCGACCAGGGCGACCCGGCGGCCGGGGAACACCTCCGGCCCGTCGCTGGCGCTGAAGGCGTACGGCTCGTCCGGCAGCACGACCAGATCCGGGTCACGAGCGGCCAGGTCGTCCAGGCCGACGCGCGGGTACCGGCCCGGGTCGTCGCCGTACACGTTGTCCAGGCCGAGCCGGGCGGCGAGGTCACCGGTGAAGGTGGCCGAGCCCACCACCATCCACGGGTCGCGCCAGACCGGGATGACCGCGCGCACCCGGGCCGCGGGGGCGGGCTCGCGCCAGACCCGTCCGGCCGCCGCCAGCCAGTCCGGAACCGGCCAGCCCAGGGCGGCGCCGAACATCCGGTCCAGCGAGTCCAGGGCCTGATCGACGGTCTGGATCACGGTGACCCAGACCGGGACGCCGGCCGCCCGGAGCCGTTCGACGTCCAGCCGCCGGTTCTCCTCCTGGTTGGCCAGCACCAGGTCCGGGCGCAGGGCCCTGATCGCGGCCAGATCGGGGTTCTTCGTCCCCCGGACCCGGGGCACGTCCAGGTCAGCGGGGTGCGTACACCAGTCGGTGGCCCCGGCCAGGGCCCCGGGCCTGGTCACGGCGACCGACTCGGTGAGCGACGGCACCAGCGACACCACCCGGCGAGCCGGGCCGGTCACCGGGACCGGGTA
>DATDIH010000210.1:0-3780 GCA_036521155.1 Streptosporangiaceae bacterium | reverse complement strand
GTCCCGTGACCGGGCTAGCAGGTAAGCCCTCTAGCTGATGCCAGACACCGGGTCGAGAGCGTCCCCGGGCTGACAAGCGTCTAACTCGCCTCAGGCGGCGAGAGCGACGCTAGTGCGCGTTTTATTGGCACTTATTCGTTTGCGGTCGCGTGATTTACGAGGTCACAACCGCAACCCTCGGCCCGCTTCACCTGGATCAACCATCGAAGTCGAAACCGATCACCCCCTATGGAATTGTCAGCCGGACGTCGCCAGGATGTCCTGCTCCGCCCGACCGTACACGGATAACACCGAACCGCCAACCCAGATTCCCGCGACCCCCAGGTGTCCACCGCCCAACCTCCCAGTGGCCACGCGGCGTGGGCCAGCTGGCGACGCGACCGCGCCCCCTGACGACTGCGACGACCGAGAGCCGTGTGGCGATGCTGGGCCGCAGCCACCTGGGGAACCAACCGCATCGATCGCGCATTCGCTACTGCGATAGCGATAGCGAATGCGCCATCGCCACTGTTCCGGCCTCATGCTGGGCCGCAACTCGTGTGCCGCCTGAGGCGCGAGGTCCAGGGGGTTCATCCCCCGGACGGCAGAGTGACCCCCGCGGGCGCTGGCGGTGACCGAACACGCCCGCGGGGGTCGGACCGGCAGGGTCAAGCCGGTCGGATGTCCGGGCCTCCCCCGAGATGAGACCCGGCTCTATAGCTGACTGGGCCGCAACCCCCCTCGCGACACCCAGTCACCTGCTAAGACGTCGGAGAGTAGTCACTTGGTTGCACCAAGCCAAAAGATCTTGGTCACGAGTACGTAACGGGAGTTACGCGTGTGCCGCGGCTCGCTCAAGTGCCCAGTGGTGAGGATGGATTTCTTGGGGCACGCAAGGGGTCGGGGCGGGGGGTGCGGCGCCAGCCGGGGCGGGGCGGCCGGAGGCCGGAAGCCGGAAGCCGGAGCGGGGGCCGGAGGCCGGAGGCCGGAGCGGGGGTGGAGGGTCAGGAGCCGGCTTGGAGGGCGTTGAGGAACTGGCCGGCCAGGATGGAGGCGGAGATGTCGTGGGAGGAGCTGGCGATCAGGACGGTGAAGGCGATGTTGCCGCGGAAGCCTACGAACCAGCTCTGGTACTGGGTGTGGTGGCCGGTGCCGGTCTTGACCAGGGCGGTCTGGCCGTAGACCGAGCCGCCGCCGGAGACGTTGGCGCTCTGGCCGGCACCGGACGTCACCGTGCTGCGCATCAGGGCCCGCAGCGAGCCCAGGGCGCTGCCGGACAGCGGGGTCTGGCCGGCCGAGGGCGTGTCGGGCGGGTTACTGACCAGCACCGGTGAGTGGTAGACGCCGCTGGCCACGGCGCCCGCGACCAGGGCCATGCCGAGCGGGCTGACCTTGACCCCCTGGCCGATGGTCTCGCCGGCCAGCTGGCCGTCGCTGGCGGCGTTGGGCACCGAGCCGGAGAAGGCCCGCAGCGGCAGCTGCCAGCCGGCGCCGATGCCGAAGCCCTTGGTCACCGCGCGCAGGTCGGAACTGCTCAGCCGCCGGGACAGGCCCGCGAACGCGGTGCCGCAACCCTGGGCGAAGTCCTGGCTGAAGGTGGCGTTGCTCCCCGACGACGAGGACAGGCCCTGATCGCTGAACAGCTGGCCCCCGACGTTGGCCGAGCTGGTGCACGGGACCTTGGTGCCGGTGCTGGTGCCGCTGCCGAGCAGGGCCGCGGTGGACACGATGGTGAACGTGGTCCCCGGCGACACCTGGGCGTTCAGCGCTCCGCCCGCAGGCAGCTGGCCGCCGGCGGCCTGCTGGCCCGCGACGGCCAGGATCTGGCCGGTGGTGGCCTGGACCGCGACGATCTCGGCCGAGGCGTTGGGCACGGCGGTCAGGGCGGCGGTGGCGGCGCTCTGCACGGACGAGTTGATCGTGGTGGTGATGGGCAGGCCGTCCTTGCCCTGCCACTGGCGCAGGACCGCGGTCTGCTGGCCGCTGGCGTTCTCGGCCACGATCTGGGTGGTCGGTGAACCCGCCAGCCGGTGCTGGTACGCGGCCTGCAGGCCGGTCAGGCCGATGGTGGTGCCCGGCTGATAGGAGGCGCCCTCGTCCCGCAGCCGGCTGGAGGCCTCGGAGCCGACCGTGCCGACCACCTCACTGGCCTGGGAGGCGAACAGCCGCTGGGTGGCCCGGTGCACCATCAGCCCGGGCACCTTGCCCAGCTTGGGCGCGAGCTGGGCGTACGAGGCCGGGTCCAGCGACAGCAGGGTGAGGAACTGGCCCGGCGGGGCGGCCCGGATCTGGCCCAGCACCTGGCTGGGGTTCAGCTGGGTGACACCGGCCAGGTCGTTCGCGGTGGTGGTGGCGTTCTTCAGGGCCTTGGGCCAGACGCCCACCTGGTACACGCTCGACGGGACCTGCAGGGGCTGGCCCTGGGCGCTCAGCACCGCGGCCCGCTGCGGCACGGTGGTCACCACGGCCAGCCGTTCACCCGCGCCCAGCTGCGGGTTGATGACGCTGGGGGCCCACACGATCTTCCAGCCCGAGCCGGTCTTACGCAGCGCGAACCGGCCCTGGTACTCCCACTGGTGCCCGCCCTCGCCCAGGTTGACCGAAGCGGTGAAGTGGGCCTCGGCGGTGTCCCCGTGCTGCTGCAGCGAGCCCATGGACAGGAACATGGCGGTCGCGTCGAGCTGGGTGAAGGCGCCGGACAGCGCGCTGGCCACGGTGGCCTTGGTGCCGGTGGTGTGACCGGCGGCGGCCCGGTAGTTGTGCTGCTGCCAGTCCAGCAGGAAGGCCTGCACCGTGCCGGAGGGAGAAGACTCCTGGCCGAAGCCGTCCATGAAACCCGCGACGACGATGCCCACGAAGACCACGACCGCGACCAGCCGGATCCGGCGGGCGCGCATGGACAGGCGGTGGGCCTTCTGCTGGCTGCGCGCGGACGGCGGGCGGGGTGGCAGCGGCGGCCGCTGATTGGGCGGCGGGGCCGTGCTGCGGCCGGGCCGGAGCACGATCCGGACCGAGCGGCCGGTCCGGGCGTGGCTGCCCCGGCCCCCCCGGTCACGGGTGTGAAAGGACACCGGCCCCCTCCCCGTTACCGTCGCCGCCGGAGCGCACGGTCCACCTCCCTGGCTGCGTCCCTGGCCGCCAGGTCGTGCCGCTTGTCGTAGGTTCGCTTACCCCGTCCCAGGCCCAGCTCAACCTTGGCTTTTCCGTCCTTGAAGTACAGCTCGAGCGGCACCAGGGTCAGGCCCTGCTCAGCCACCTGCGAGGACAGCTTGTCGATCTCGCGCCGGTGCAGCAGCAGCTTCCGGGTCCGGCGGACGTCGTGATTGGTCCAAGTGCCCTCGGTGTACTCGGGGATGTGGATGTTGTGCAGCCACACCTCACCGTCAGAGATCTGGGCAAACCCGTCCGCGAGCGAGGCCCGGCCCGCGCGCAGCGATTTCACCTCGGTCCCGGTGAGCACCAGCCCCGCCTCGAAGGTGTCCTCGATCCGGTAGTCATACCGGGCGCGGCGGTTGCGGGCGACGACCTTTCGCCCCTGCTCCCGAGCCACATCGCTCCTATCCGCTCATGTCAGATACGCAGGTACCGGCGGAGAGTCAGGAACGACGTCGCGCCGCACAGCACCACACCCACGCACATGGCGAGGACGACGACCTCGATGAGGTCACCGGTACTGAGTCCTACGTTGAATGTGAAGTACTGCTGTAGGTTATCCAGCCACAGCGACTTCACGGCAATCAGCAGGCCAGCGGCGACCGCCCAGCCGATGAGACCGGCGATCACCCCCTCCAGCAGGAACGG
>DATDIH010000209.1:0-16880 GCA_036521155.1 Streptosporangiaceae bacterium | reverse complement strand
CCCGCCGATCGCTGGCGCCGCTGGCTGGTGGACGACCGCGCCCGCGGCGACCCGGCCCGCGAGCAAGTGCTGACCACGTACCTGTACCCGCTGCGGGACGAACTGCTGAACCGGGCGCTGATCCAGCCGGGGGAGACCGTGCTGGACGTCGGGACCGGCTCGGGCCTGATCGGATTCGGCGCCCTGGACCGGGTCGGCCCGTCCGGCCGGGTCATATTCTCCGACGTCGCGGCCGAGGTGCTCGGCCACTGCCGGGCCGCCGTCACCGCCGAAGGCCTGCTGGATCAGTCCGATTTCCTGCTGGCTTCCGCGGACGATCTCTATGACCGGGGAAACGCCAGCGTGGACGTGGTCACCGCCCGCTCGGTGCTGGCCTACGTCCCGGACCGGGCCGCCGCCCTGCGCGAGTTCCACCGGGTGCTCCGGCCCGGGGGCCGGGCGGTGCTGGTCGAGCCGATCACCCGGCTCCAGGCCGGCAGCGACTCCTACCTGGGCTACGACCTGCGCCCGGTGGCCACCGTGGCCGCCAAGCTGACCTCCTGGTACGCCAGCCTGGTCCCGGAAACGGGCCAGCCTTTGCTCGGCTTCGACGACCGCGACCTGCTCGATCTGGCCGAAGCGGCCGGCTTCGGCCAGATCCACCTGGAACTGCGCGTCGACGTGCGCGCGTCCCGTCCGCCCTGCCCCTGGGATCGGTTCCTGCGGATGGCCCCGAACCCGCTGCTGCCCCCCTTGAGCCGGGCCCTGGACGAGGCCCTGGACCCCCGCGAAGCCGGCCAGCTGGCCGCCTACCTGCGCCCCCTGGCCGAATCGGGCACCGGCCGCCGCCGTCAGTCCCTGGCCGGCCTGGCCGCCGTCAAGTCCTAGGCCAGCCGGCGCTCGGTGGCCCAGCGGGTCAGCTGGTGCCGGGAGGACAGCTGAAGCTTGCGCAGCACCGAGGACACGTGGTGTTCCACGGTCTTGACCGAGATGAACAGCTCGCGGGCGATCTCCTTGTAGGTGTAGCCGCGGGCGATCAGCCGCAGCACCTCGCGTTCGCGCGCGGTGAGCTGGTCCAGCTCGGGGTCGAACGACGGTGGTTCCTCGGCCGCGGCCGCGGGCAGGGTGGAGAAGGCGTCGAGCACGAACCCGGCCAGCATGGGGGAGAAGACCGCGTCACCGTCGGCGATCCGGCGGATCGCGTCGACCAGCTCGCGGGTGGAGATCGTCTTGGTCACGTAACCACGCGCCCCCGCCCGGATGGCCGCGATCACGTCCTCGGGGGCGTCGGACGCGGACAGGGCCAGGAACTTGATCTCGGGGTGTTCGGTCTTGACCGAGCTCACCACCGCCTGGCCGCCCCCGCTGGGCAGGTGCACATCGAGCAGGACCACGTCCGGCTGCAACTCGCCGATCTTGCGGATGGCGGGCTGCACGTCATCGGCCTCGCCGATGACCTCCACGTGGTCGCCGATCTCGCTCCGCACCCCGGCCCGGAACAGCCCGTGGTCGTCGACGATGAACACCCGGGGCAGGCTTTGTGCTGTCATGCCCGGCTCGGCTGCCGTGGTCCGGTGGTGCGCGGCATGCGCAAGGTCACTTCGGTCCCTTCGTCCTTCACGCTGCGGATGGCGGCAGAGCCGCCCCGGCGGGCCATCCGGGCCTGCACCGACTCGGCCAGGCCCTTCCGGTCCAGCGGCACCTCGGCCGGGTCGAAGCCGCAGCCGCGGTCCCGCACGTACACCGATACCTCATCCGGCTCGACCTCGGCGAACACCGATACGACATCGGCGCCGGACCATTTGGCCGCGTTGACCGTGGCCTCCCGGGCCGCGGCCAGCAGCGCCCGCAGTTGCTCGTCGAGCTCGCAGTCGCCAACCGTGATCGCCTCGATCGGCACCTTGTGCCGTTCCTCCACATCCTGCTGAATGTGCCGGATGCCCTCGGCCACGGTGGCGGCCTCGTGGACCTCGCCCGGCACCCGGCCCTCGAACAGCCAGGACCGCAGTTCCCGTTCCTGGGCCCGGGCCAGCTTGACCACCTCGGCCGGCTGGTCAGCGTTGCGCTGGATCAAGGCCAGCGTCTGCAGCACCGAGTCGTGCACCCGGGCGGCTATATCGGCCCGTTCCTCGGCCCGGCCGCGGGCCTGGCGCTCGACCATCAGATCGCGCGCGATCCGCAGCCACCACGGGCCCAGCACGATCACGACGGCCGCCACCACCAGCACCAGGCCGCCCAGCGGCCGCAGCGCGGCCAGGCCGACGTGCCCGGTGAACAGGATGGACATGCCGGCGATGAGGAGCACGGCGCCGATCGCGAACCGGATCAGCGTGGCCTTGCGCCGGTTGCGGGAGGTCAGTGACAGCAGCGGTTCGGCCTCCTGGCGGATGATCTCCTGCTCCGCGGGGGAGGAGTTCCGCCAGATCAGCACCATCCCGACCGCGCCGAAGATCACCGACCAGGCGACGCTGCCCAGCCAGTTGGCGCCCAGCGCGTTGAACACGAAGTACAAGACGATCAGCACCGAGCCCAGCGCAATGGCCTGGGCGATGCCGGTCTTGTCGGACCGGGCCCGGCTGATGATCGTGGTGTCCTCGCCGGCCAGGGGCAGGATGGCCCAGGCGATCAGGTAGACCGGTACGCCGACGGTCAGCAGCCCGGCCAGCACGAACCCCAGCCGGATCAGCATGGGGTCGCGGCCGAACCGGGCCGCCAGCGCGCCCGACACCCCGCCGACGATGCGGTCCTCCCGGCTGCGCTGGATCGGCCCGGTGAGCTTCGGCGCGTGCCGCGTCAGGCGGTGCCGCAGGTGCTGGTGCCGCTGGCGGCCGCGCACGCGACCCCGCCGGCGGCCGTCATCCGGCTCCGTGATCCCGACGAGAGGTGGCTCCACCTGATCATTGTGTCCCGATCCCTGGGGGAGCGGCCATAGGGATGCACCCCCATTCCCGGCGCCCAGATATGGGGGTACAGGGGGCGGCTCTCCCCGATGTGCGCGGGTACCCGCCGGACGCACAGTGGAGCCATGGAAACGACACAGACTCAGCCGCAGGACAGCAACGACCAGACCACCGACCACACCACCGGCCCGCAGGGACCGTCCTACGACAGCCGCCCGGCCCTGTTCCGTCCCGTCCGCGGCCGGATGCTGGCCGGAGTCGCGGCCGGTGCCGCCGACTACCTCGGGGTCGACCCGACCATCGTCCGGATCGCCCTGGCCGTGCTGGCCGTGGTCGGTCCCGGCGTCCCGCTCTACCTGGCCGGCTGGCTGCTCATCCCGGACGAGGGTGCCCGCCAGTCCGTCGCCGCCGACGTCATCGACTCAATCCAAGCCCGCTAACAACTTGACCCTCAGGGGGAACAGCAAATGTCAGACTTCCGCACTCCGGCCTGGCTCCTGAGCCAGGGCCCGGCCCCAGCCGACCTCCGCGTCTCCGACGCCGAGCGCCAGGCCGTGGCCGACCAGCTCAGCAAGGCCTTCGGCGACGGCCGACTGGACCAGGCCGAGTTCGACGAGCGGCTCAGCCAGGCCATGAACGCCAAGACCTACCGTGACCTGGACGGCCTGCTCACCGACCTGCCCTCTACTCAGGCTTCTGGTGGCGCAGGCCTGCCGCCCGGCGGCGGGGCCGGCCTCACCAACCGCGCCTCCGGGTCCGTGCCGCAGCGCCGCCTGGCCCGCCCGGTCCTGATGATCGTGGTCGCGGTCATCGCCCTCAGCGTGGCGGCCCACGCCGCGGCCTGGGCCTTCGGCGGCTGGCTGTGGATCGCGGTCGTCGCCCTGATCGTGCTGGCCTTCGCCCGCCGCTCCCGGCGCCCGTCCTACCACGACACCACCAAGTAATGCGGCCGGCCCGGGGAGCCGGCCAGCGAATCGCGTACCACCCTGAGCGCGGGGGCCTCAGGGTGGTACGCACGCGTCCAGCCCCAGCCCGGCGCCCTCTAATCACATTCAGTGAAGCGACGACCACGGAAAAAATCAGGTGACGGCGGGGAATTGATTCCGATACGGTCCTGTTCCGTATCGATAGCGCGTGCGGAGGCCGCGGGAGGCGCAGCCGCCAATCCGGGGAACCACCGCGCCGCGCGTGATCTTCCCGCTTCGGCGGGACCAATCCGTAAGTCGCTTCGCGAAAGGCACCATGGACGCACAGACGATTTCCCGTCGGCGCTGGGGCATCCTCAGCGTTCTCATCATCAGCCTTCTCGCCATCGTGCTCGACAACACCATCCTCAACGTCGCGTTGAAGACGATCGCCGAGCCGCACGCGGGCCTGGGTGCCAGCCAGAGCCAGCTCGAGTGGGCGATCAACTCCTACACCCTGGTCTTCGCCGGCCTGCTGTTCACCTTCGGGGTCATCGGCGACCGGATCGGCCGCAAACGCATGCTCATGATCGGCCTGGTGCTGTTCGGCATCGGGTCCGTGCTGTCGGCCTTCTCCCAGTCGCCCGATCAGCTGATCTTCGCCCGCGCGGCCATGGGTCTGGGCGGCGCCGCGGTCATGCCGCAGACGCTGTCCATCATCTCCAACGTCTTCGAGCCGCAGGAGCGGCCGAAGGCCATCGGGATCTGGGCCTCCGCCGTCGGCATCGGCGTGGCCATCGGCCCGGTGCTGGGCGGCTTCCTGCTGGCCCACTTCTGGTGGGGTTCGGTGTTCCTGGTCAACGTGCCGGTCACCATCATCGGCGCGGCCCTGGTGGCCGTGCTGGTCCCTGAATCGCGCAACCCAGAGCGCGTCGGCATCGACTACCTCGGTGTGCTGCTGTCCATCGCGGGCCTGGTGCTCGTGGTGTACGGGATTGTGCAGGGCGGCGACACCGGCTCCTGGACCACCGTTTCGGTCCTCGGCCCGCTGTTCGGCGGCCTGGCCGTGCTCGGCCTGTTCGCCTGGCACGAGTCCCGCAGCCGTCACCCGGCTCTGGATGTCCGGCTGTTCCGCGACCGGCGGCTCTCCGCCTCGGTCGCCGCGCTGGCCCTGGTCTTCTTCGGCATGGGCGGGGTGTACTTCTTCACCAGCTTCTACACCCAGGACGTGCTCGGTTACAGCCCGGTCGACGCCGGCCTGCTGACCGTGCCGTTCGCCTTCGGCCAGCTGCTGGCCTCGCCGCGCAGCGCGCCGCTGGTGCGCCGGTACGGTGCCAAGGCGGTCGGCGCCAGCGGCATGCTGGTCATGTCCGTCGCCCTGGCTGGCTACGTGCTGCTGGGCACCGCATCCCCGGTCTGGCTGCTGGGCCTGCTGTTCTTCATCCAGGGCGCGGGCATCGGAGTGGCCATGCCCGCCGCCACCTCAGCGGTCATGGACGTGCTGCCCCGGGAGCGGGCCGGCGCCGGTTCGGCGCTCACCAACACGGCCCGGCAGGTCGGGGTGGCCCTCGGCACCGCCGTGCTCGGCTCGATCCTGGCCAACGCCTACCACAGCGCGCTGAACCCGACGCTGGCGCACCTTCCGGCCACCGCGCGGGGCGCGGCCGGCGGGTCGATCGAGGCCACGCAGGCGGTGGCCGCGCGGCTCGGCTCGGCCGGGGACTTCCTGCTCGGCCCGGCCAACAACGCCTTCGTCAGCGCCATGCACGTGACCACGATCGTGGCCGCGGCGATCTCGCTGGCCGGCGCGATCGTGGTGCTCCGCTGGATGCCAGGCCTGAGCCGGCCGGTCATCCAGGAGGCGCCCGCTGAGGTCATCACCGAAGGCACCCCGGTGGCCATCGCCGCCGAGGCCGCCCCGGCTCCCGCGACCTTTGAGGTCGCACCGCCGGCGGGCCTGGAGACCGCGCTCGACGCGGCCACCGACCCGCGCGGCATCGATCCAATCGAAGCGCTCGACGTCTGGCAGGAGAACCTCTCGGCCAGATCGGCGAGCGGAGAGTGATAATGCGGTTATGTCTTCCGCCGTCATCAACCTCACCGCTGAGGACCAGAACCTCACTGCTGAGGACCAGAACCTCACCGCTGAGGACCAGGAGGCGGGCCCGGACCACGGGTCCGCCTCCGCGGCCACCCGCGCCAGCGCGGCCGCCCGCCCCGCCGCGGTCCCCGGGCGCAAGCCCGGCCGCCCCCGCAGCGAAAAGGCCGAGCAGGCCATCATCCAGGCCGCGCTCGAGCTGTTCGCCGAGAAAGGCCCGGACGGCCTGTGCGTGGAAGCGGTCGCGGCCCGGGCCGGCGTCGGCAAGGCGACCGTCTACCGCCGCTGGAAGAACAAGGAAGATCTGCTGCTGGCCGCGCTCGGCTCGCTCAAGAGCCCGCTGCCGGACCCGGACACCGGCTCGATCCGCGACGACCTGATCGCCATGGTCACCGTGATGGCCCAGGACGGGGTGGACCCGGCCCGCCAGCGGCAGTACACGCTGCTGCTGGGTGAGGGCGCCAAATACCCCAAGCTGATGACCCGCTACGCCGAGACTGTGGTCGAGCCCCGGCGCGAGACCATCCGGGCCGTGCTGCGGCGCGGCATCGCCACCGGCCAGCTCCGCGCCGACATCGACGTCGAGATCGTCCTGCTCACCCTGACCGGGGCGGCCATGTCCCGCGGCCGTTGCGAGATCGTCCCCCACGACGCCGAGTTCGCGACCCGTGTCGTCGACAGCCTGCTGACCGGCCTCACCCCGCGCTGAACCCCGGGCCGAACCCCGCGACGGACTCCCAGCCGGGCTACGCGCCGACCTGGCCTCGCCGGTACAGGTCGGCGACCCGGAAGGCCAGATCCAGCGACTGGCTGCGGTTGAGGCGCGGATCGCACGCCGTCTCGTAGCGGCTGCTCAGGTCGCTCTCGCCGATGTGATGACCGCCGCCGATGCACTCGGTGACGTCGTCGCCGGTGAACTCGATGTGGATGCCGCCCGGATGGGTGCCAAGCGCGCGGTGCACCTCGAAGAACCCGGCCACCTCGTCCAGCACGTCGTCGAAGTTCCTGGTCTTCTGGCCGCTGGCCGCTTCCACGGTGTTGCCGTGCATCGGGTCGCATACCCAGACCACCGCGGCCCCGCTGGCCGCCACCTTCTCGACCAGCGGCGGCAGCGCCTGGCGGATCCGCCGCGCACCCATCCGGGTGGTCAGGGTCAGCCGGCCCGGCTCCTGGTCCGGGTCGAGGGCGTCGATCAGCTCGAGCACCTCCTGAGCGGAGGCATCCGGACCGATCTTGACCGCGACCGGATTGCGGATCTGGCGGGCAAACTCGATGTGCGCGCCGCCGGGATCGCGGGTGCGCTCCCCGATCCACAGCAGGTGAGCTGACAGGTCGTAGCGGTGCCCGCTGCGCGCGTCGGTACGGGTCAGAGCCCGCTCGTAATCCAGCAGCAGGGCCTCATGGCTGGAGTAGAACTCCACCGCCTGGAACTCCCGCGGATCAGCCCCGCACGCGTGCATGAACGCGATGGCCCGGTCGATCTCGTCCGCCAGTTGCTCATAGCGCTGCCCGGACGGGCTGGTGGTCACGAAATCGTGGTTCCAGGCGTGCACCTGGCGCAGGTCGGCGTAGCCGCCGCCAGCCAGCGACCGGCACAGGTTCAAGGTGGCCGACGCGCGGTGGTAGGCCTCGAGCAGCCGGCCCGGGTCGGGCGTTCTGGCCGCCGCGGTGAATTCGAGGCCGTTGACCGCGTCACCCCGGTACACCGGAAGTTCCACGCCGTCCCGCACCTCGGTGGCGGCTGACCGCGGCTTGCCGAACTGGCCCGCCATCCGGCCGACCTTCACCACCGGCACGCTGGCCGCGTAGGTCAGCACCACCGCCATTTGCAGCAGGGTCTGGAACTTGCCCCGGATGCTGCGGGTGGTCGTGCCCGCGAACGTCTCCGCGCAGTCACCGCCCTGCAGCAGGAAGGCCTCGCCGCGCGCCACCGAGGCCAACCGTTCCCTCAGCTGGTCACACTCGGCGGCGAGGACCAGCGGCGGCCGCCCTTCCAGGTCGCGGGTCACCGCCTCGACACGATCACGGTCGGGCCACTGCGGCTGCTGCCGCGCGGGTGCACTCACCCAGCCAGGCTATGCCCCCAGGCCCGCAACTCGCCCGCCACTCTTGTGCCAATAAGTTTCTTCTGCCAACCTATTGGCAACATCATCTGACGACGGGTTGAGCGATCACCGGTCACGGGAGGCTGCGGTGAGCAACGAGGGCAACGAAGCAACGGACCCAGAAACCGGCCCAGAAACCGGCGGCCAGGCTGACCTGCTCGGAGAGATGCGGGTCCTGCGCCAGCGGGCCAGGACCGCGCGGCACGCGTACTGGTTTCCGCTCGTCCTGTTCGGCCTGCTCATCGGCGCCTCAGCGCCGTTCTACCTCCAGCTGTACCTGTCGCCCGGCCGGGCCACCGGGGCGGCTGGGCCCGGACCTCAGCTGCCCGTACTGGGCGGCGCGTTCTCCGGCTCCGCCGTCCAGCACTACCTGGGCTACTACTGGCTGGTCGCGCTGCTCGGCGGCCTGCTCCTGACCCTGCTGTGGTACCGCCGGAACGCGCGCCGGGTCGGCCTGCAGACTCCGGCCCGGGGCTATGTCATCACCGTCGCCGTGCTCACCGCACTGGCCCTGGTCGTCCCGTTGCTGTCGCAGGCGCGCAGCCCGAACTGGCTGCACCATCTGCAGGTGCTCTGGCCCGGTGATCTGGTGGTGCGCGGCACGTTCCCGTTCGTCATCATCGCCGCGGGCCTGTGGGCCCTGGCCTGGGCCGAACGTAGCCGGGCCCTGGTCGCCATCGCGGCCGTCTACTCCGCTGCCGCGCTGCTGGCCAGCCTGTACAACGTCGAGAACCTGCTGTTCCGGCTGGGCTGGAACCCGGGGCCCGGCGACTGGGATCTGACCTCCCTGCCCAACGTGCTGCTGCCCGCGCTCGTGCTTCTTGCCGCGGGGGCAGGCGCGTTCGCGGTGCAGCGGCGGCAACGGGCCGCGGCATGAGCGAGGAGCCGATGACCGAGCAGCACCCGACCAGCGGAATCGACGAGCGGGTTCACCAGCGGCACCGGCTCGGCATCCTCACCATCACCGCGGAAGCGCAGCGGGCTGAGTTCGGCTACCTGCGCGACGCCCTCGGCCTGACCGCCGGCAATCTGTCCAAGCACCTGACCGTGCTGGAAGAGGCCGGCATGATCCAGGTGGAGAAGGGCTACGCGGGCCGCAGGCCCAGGACCTGGGTGCGCATAACCCGCCCGGGCCGGGCCGCTCTGGCCGCCGAACTCGCCGCCCTGACCGAACTCCTGCGCCGCCACGCCACGATCGGTCACACTGGTCCTGAGGAAGGTCGTGGCTCGGCTTAGTTGGTTTTTGGGGCTGAAGCCGGATACGCTCACGGTCGGTGCGGCGTGATCGCGCCGTAGGCATACAGAAAAAGGAATTGAACAAATGGCAACCGGAACTGTGAAGTGGTTCAACGCCGACAAGGGCTTTGGTTTCATCGCTCCCGATGACGGATCGGCGGACGTGTTCGTCCACTTCTCCGCGATCGCGAGTTCCGGCTACCGGTCACTGGATGAGAACCAGAAGGTCGAATTCGACACGACCCAGGGCCAGAAGGGCCTGCAGGCGGAGAACGTCCGTCCCGCCTGACCGGCAGCATCTGACGCACAACCCGTGCGTCCGCTAGACCTACGTCCGCTGGCGGCGTGGCATCGGCCGCGCCGCTGGCGGGCGTCTAGCCGTTTGGCTTGACCAGGGTCCGGACCCCAGGGTCCAGACCCGGGGCCCGGGACCGTGTCCGCTAGGCCTTGGTCTGGCCGGGCGGGGGCTCACGCCAGCTGTTGGTGATGGGCAGCCGCCGGTCGCGGCCGAAGTTCTTCTGGGTGATCTTGGGACCGGGCGGGTACTGGCGGCGCTTGTACTCGGCCAGGTCGACCAGGCGGATGACGCGCTGGACCAGGTCCGGGTCGTAGCCCTGAGCGATCAGGTCGCCCGAGCCCAGGTCCTGTTCCACGTAGTCGTCGAGCAGGGCGTCCAGCAGCTCGTAGTCCGGCAGTGAGTCGGTGTCCTGCTGCCCCGGGGCCAGCTCGGCGCTGGGCGGCTTGGTGATGGAGTTCTCCGGGATCGGAGGGGTCCGCCCCTCGGCCTTGGCCTGCGCGTTGCGCCACCGGGCCAGCTCCCAGACCAGAGTCTTGAACACGTCCTTGATCGGGCCGTACCCGCCCGCCGAGTCCCCGTACAGCGTGGAGTACCCGGTGGCCAGCTCGCTCTTGTTGCCGGTGGTCAGCACCAGGTGGCCGGCCGCGTTGGACAGCCCCATCAGGATCACCCCGCGCGCCCGGGCCTGCAGGTTCTCCGCGGGCAGCCCCTTGTCCGGGAACCCGGCCGGGCCCAGCGCGGCCTCGAAGCTGTCCACCATCGGCTTGATCGGCACGGTCTCCGCGTGCAGGCCCTGCCGGCGCACCAGGTCTTCGGCGTCGGTGATCGAGTGGTCGGAGGAGTACCGGCTGGGCATCAGCACCGTGTACACCTTGTCCGGCCCCACCGCGTCGGCCGCGATGGTGGCGGTCAGCGCCGAGTCGATGCCACCCGACAGGCCCAGGATCACCGTGTCGAAGCCGTTCTTGCGCACGTAGTCGCGTACCCCGAGGACCAGCGCGCGGTAGACCTCCTCGGAGTCGGGCAGCGACGGCCACAGCGGCCCGTGCTCGATCGGCGGAAGCTCCGCCCGCTGCGCAACCTTGGCCGCGGACGGGAGCTCGACCTGCCGGATCGTGATCACCGAGCCGTCGCCCGCGTCCACCCGCTCCCCGTCATGCCGCAGGCCCCCGTCCGGGGCGGCGGGCAGGTCCAGGTCGGTGACGATCAGCGCCTCATCGAACTGCGGTCCCCGGGCCAGCAGGTTCCCGTCCGTGTCGACCAGGATCGAGCCGCCGTCGAAGACCAGCTCATCCTGGCCCCCGACCATGTTGGCGTAGGCCAGGGCGGCCCCGGCCACCCCGGCGCAGCGGGCGCACAAGGCCTCGCGCTGGTCGTCCTTGCCGCGCTCGTACGGCGACGCGTTCGGCACCACCAGCAGCGACGCCTGCGCGGTGCGGGCCACCGCCACCGGGCCGCCGTCCTGCCACAGGTCCTCGCAGATGGCGATGGCCACGTCGACCTTCCCGCCGTCGGTGGTCATCCGGAACAGCGGCAGCGAATCGCCCGGCACGAAGTACCGGTACTCGTCGAACACCCCGTAGTTGGGCAGATGGTGCTTGGCCGTGGTGATCACGACCTGGCCGCCGTAGAGCAGGGCGGCCGCGTCCAGCGGTGCCCCGGCCGGCAGCCCGGTCCGCGGGGCCAGGCCCTCGCGCCGGTCCAGGTAGCCGGTGACCACCGCGATGTCGCCCAGGCCCTCAGCGGCCAGCCGCTCGGCCACCTCGCGGACCGCGGCCCGGGACGCGTTCACGAACGAGGCCCGCAGCGCGAGGTCCTCCACCGGGTATCCGGTCAGCATCATCTCCGGGAACACCACGACCTGGGCGCCCTGCTGGCCCGCGCGCCGGGTCCATTCGACAATCAGGTCGGCGTTCCCGGTGAGGTCGCCCACGGTCGCGTTGACCTGGGCCATGGCAATCCGCAGCTTCGGCACGGTTCTAGCTTAGGCGGGCCGTCCGGACCAGCGACTGCACCTCCGCGAGTCGTGACCGGGCTGGCCGCGGCGCTTTCCGGCCGTGACATGCTTGATCACGTGATCGGCGACATCCTGCCCGCCGCGGTGGCGGCCGAGGAAACCTTCGGCGACGACCCGGCCGCCGAGATCTTCCCCGAAGAGCAGGAAGCCATCGCCAAGGCGGTGGTCAAGCGGCGCCAGGAGTTCATCACCGGCCGGGCCTGCGCCCGGGCTGCCCTGGCCCGGCTGGGCCTGCCGCCCGCGCCGATCTTGCGCGGCGAGCGGGGCGAGCCGCAGTGGCCAGCTGGGGTGGTGGGCAGCATCACCCACTGCGCCGGCTACCGGGCCTGCGCGGTAGCCCGCCAGCGGGACGTGCTCACCCTCGGCCTGGACGCCGAGCCGCACGGCCCGCTGCCCGACGGGGTGCTCAACGCGGTGGCCGGCCCGCAGGAGCAGGCCCGGCTGACCGAGCTGACCACAGCCCACCCGGGAGTCCACTGGGACCGGCTGCTGTTCAGCGCCAAGGAGTCCGTGTACAAGGCCTGGTTCCCGGTGACCGGGCAGTGGCTGGGCTTCAGCGACGCCGCCGTGGACCTGAGCCCCTCCGGCCGGTTCACCGCCCAGATCCTGCTCGACGACGCGCCGATCAAGAATTTCGAAGGGCGGTGGCTGGTCGCCCGCGACCTGCTGGCGACCGCCATCGCGGTGGCCGCCTGAACGTTCAGCAGGCCGGGCCTTTGGCGCCCAGGATCTTCTTCAACGGCGGCGCCGGGGCCACCGTCAGCCGGTAGCCGGGGTTGCTGGCCGCGTAGGCCACCTGAGTGCAGCTGCCGGCGTTACCGGAGGCGGTGGACAGCACGGCCTGGACCGGGGTGTCGCAGCGGTGGCTCCGGGTGTTCCAGGTCCAGGCTCCGCCCAGCTGCTGGGTGACGGCGGGCTGCCCGTTGGTGGTCATGCGAACCAGGATGTCCCCGGACGCGTCCGGCCGGCCCTCACACTCGGCCTTGGTGGTGGCCGCCGTCCGCGGTGACACCGTGGGCGACGGCGGCCGGTCGACGGTGGTGGAACGGGTGACGTGGGCCGGGGCGCCGCAGCCCGCCAGCACCACGGCCGCGGCCGTGACCGTCACCCCGAGTGGAATCCAGGTACGCAAGCTCACGCCAGGATGATGGCAGAAGCCCTCCGTGATCGTCGGCTACTCGCCGTAAAACCCGCCGCCGGAAACCAGGACGAAAAACCCAGTGCGGCCAGGCCATCAAAAAAGGCAAGCTCACGGTATGACGAACGCAGGGGCGCGCCACCCGGCCACGGTCCTGGACCGGGTGCTGCCCACGATCGGCGGGATGGACACCGTCCAGCGGCTGGCCGCGCTCAGTGGCAGCGACTTCACCAGCGTGATGCTGGAGGTGGCCCGGGTCCGGGCCGCGCAGCAGACCGCGGCGTCGGTCCGGCGCCGGTATGCCCACGACCGCTTCACCGCCCCTGGTCACACCCCGTGGCGAGAGTTGCGCCGGGCCGAAGAAGCCCTGCTGGCCTGTTTGCCGGCCGACGTCGAGATGGTGACCCTGGCTCCGGTGGTGCCGCTGGGCACGCACTCGGTGCTGGCCCCGGTCAGCCAGGACAAGGTGCTGACCACGATCCGGTCCAGCGAGGTGGCGGCCGACCCGACCAACGCCCTGGCCCTGGAGGCCGCGGAGCGGCGGTCCCGTGACCACCAGGCCATCGTCCGGCTGGGCGGCCTGCAGCGGGTGGTCCGGGCCCAGCGGCCTGAGAGGCCCGGATACCTGGCTCATTTCGGCTTGTTCGGGCTGGTCACCGCGGGTCGTGACGTCGGCAGCCTGCGATTCGAACGGGCCGCGCTGGCCGAGCACCTGCGGTTCGCGGTGGCCAGCCTGGCCGCGGCCCGGCTCCGCTACGTTCAGGTCGCCCTGACCCCGCTGTCGGACGCGGGGGAGCGGATCGCGGCCGCGGTCACCAGCGACCTGTCCGCGGACCGCAGCCCCGGCACGGCCGCGGTGATCGTGCTCGATCACACCCGTCAGCGCGGCCGCGGCTACTACCGTGATCTGTGTTTCAAGGTCAACGCCAATACCGGCGGGCACCTCGCGGAGATCGGTGACGGCGGGTTCACCGACTGGACCGCGCAGCTCCTGGCCAACGCCAAGGAACGCCTGCTCATCAGCGGCATCGGCGTCGACCGCCTGGCCGCCTGCGGCCCAAAGTGAGGGGACGACATGCCTGATCCGAAGCTGGTGCTGACCGGCCTGGTGTTCCCGGAGTGCCCCCGCTGGCACGACGGCCGCCTCTGGGTCGCGGACTGGGGCGCCCAGCAGATCGTTGCCGTGGACCTGGACGGCCGCCACGAGGTCACCGGCCACGTGGCGTCGTTTCCGTTCTCCATCGACTGGCGGCCCGATGGCCGGCTGGTGGTCATCTCGGCCGCCGACCACGGCCTGCTGGGGGAGGGGCCGGACGGATCGCTGGCCCCGGACACCGACCTCAGCGGCCTGTCCGAACGGCCGTGGAACGAGATCGTGGTCGACGGCCGGGGCAACGTCTACCTGAACAACATCGGCTTCGACTTTCCGGGCGGCGCCTACCAGCCCGGTTTCGTCGCCCTGGTCAGGCCGGACGGCACGGCCCGGGTCGTGGCCGACGGCCTGGCCTTCCCCAACGGGATGGCCGTCACCCCGGACAACACCACGCTCATCGTCGCCGAGTCCTACGCCAGCCAGCTCACCGCCTTCGACATCGCCGCCGACGGCACCCTGTCCGGCCGGCGCACCTGGGCCGAGACCCCCGGCGACCACCCGGACGGCATCTGCACCGATGCCGAGGGCGCGGCCTGGTACGCGGACGTGGGCCAGCGCCGGTGCGTCCGGGTGGCCCCGGGCGGGGAGGTCCTCCAGGTCGAGGAGTTCGACCGGGGCTGTTTCGCCTGCATGCTCGGGGGCCCGGACGGCCGGACGCTGTTCGCCGTTACCAACCAGTGGGACGGCCCGTCCGCCACCCACCAGGCCGGCGCCGCGGGCCAGGTCCTGGCCGTCCCGGCGCCAGCGCCGGCCGCCGGCTGGCCCTGACCCGCGGGGCAGCTCAGTCGTTCCTGGCCACCTCCGGCCCGGTGATCCGTTTCAGCAGCGGCAGCGTGGCCGCGATGATGCCCAGCGCCGCCGCCAGCCCGGCCACCACGATGCCGTAGTAGCTCACCCCCGGCGGCTGCAGCGTGTACCCCAGCTGAGCCCGCAGGAACAGCTCAGCGCCGGCGAACCCGACCGCGGTCGACAGCACCGCCACGATCAGCAACGGCAGCGCGCTCTCCAGCGTGACCACCCGCCGCAGCACGCCCAGCGGGGTCCCGGTCAGCCGGAGCAGGCTGAACGGCCGTTTCCGTTCGGTCAGCCCGGCCACCACGCTGGCCGCCAGCGCGCAGCCCGCGATGGGCAGGCTGGCCAGGATGATCACGTCGGCCAGTTGCTGCTCCATGGCCAGCGTCTGGTTGGCGGGGTTGTAGGCGTTGGTCTCGGCGATCGTGGCCGGTTCGCCCAGGGTGGGGTGAAAGCCCGCCAGCACGGTCTGGACCCGGTTGTCCGCGGCCGCACCGTTGGTGGTCACCACGATCGCGGTGACCGGCAGCCGGGCCAAGCGCCCGGCCGGCAGTGCGGCGGCCTGCCAGACCGCGGTGTCCTGGGAGATCCCGAACGGGTCGATGCCTTCCGGCGGGACCGACACCACCTCGGCCCCGGCCGCGCAGCGGCCAGCCACCGGGGTGCGGGCCAGCTCGGCACAGGACGCCAGCCCGGCCGGTGACAAAAAGCCCTGGCCGTGGGCGTGGACCACGTAGTTGGTCTTGAGCGGGTTGGAGTGCACCAGCGTCACGCCCTGGACCCCGGCCGTGGACTGCAGCCGGGTCAGCAGGCTGCCGGGCATCGGGACGGAGTGGAGGTTGCCGCCGACCGGATTGCTGAAGTCGTCCACCACCGTGTTCCTGACCTCGGGCGTGGCCGTGGGCCCGGTCCGGTAGTCGGCCATGGTGGTGATGATGCCCACGGTCACGCTGGTCACGAACAGGGCCACGATCAGCCCGCTGATGGCCCGGAACCCGGCCCGCGGGTTGTCGGCCAGCCGCCGCGCCGCGATCAGCGTGGCTGGCCGCCGGGACCGCCGGGCCATGACCCGGGCGCCGGCCATGGTCAGCCAGGGCCCGGCCGTGACCAGCCCGATCAGGATGAGCAGGAACCCGGGCAGGAAGGCCTGGATCTGGCGGCCGGTGCTGCCCGGGCGGCCGACGACCACGAACACGGCCAGCTCGGCCAGGCCCACCAGCAGCGGGATCAGCCGCCAGGCCCGCGGAGGCTTCGGGGTGACCCGGCGGGTCACCCCCAGCGGAGACACCTGGACCCGGCGCAGCGCGATCAGCGCCGCCACCGCCGCCGCCACCGGCACCCCGATCGCCACGGCCAGGACATCAACCAGGCTGAGCGACAGGTCGCTGGTGAAGAACGGCGCGCCGGTGAACGAGATCGCGGCGATGGCCGGCCGGAGCAGGTAGAACAGGCCGAATCCGGCCCCCATGCCCACCGCTGCGGCCACGGTCGATTCGACCGCGGAGATCACCGACACCTGCCGCGGCGTCGCCCCCGCCAGCCGCATCGCGGCGAAACGCTGCTCCCGCCGCGCCGCCGACAGCCGGCTGGCCGTGCCGATGAAGATCAGCACCGGGAACAGCAGCCCCGCCGCCACGCAGGACAGGAGCAGGTCGATGCCGTTGCTGTCGATGCCCACCCCGATCACGCAGTCGGGGCCGTTGCACCCGCTGGGCGGGATCGTCTCGATGCTGGTCACCTTGCTGGCCCCCGGCTGGTGAGCCAGCTGGGCCACGCTGTTGCCCACGATGATCACCAGCGAGTTCGGTGACGGCAGCGCGGCCGGGCCGATCGTGCCCACCAGTGCCCCGGGGAACCGGTCCGCCAGCTCGTTGGCTGGCTGATCGTGCAAAAGCCGGGTGAACGCGGGGGAGGCGTAGTACTGGCCTGGTCCCGGGACCCGGGCGATGCCGGGCAGCGCCGGCCCGTCCGGCCCGGTCGCGGCCACATCGACCCGCCCGTACAGCTGGCCGTCGACGAAGCCGGAGTTCAGCTCGAACCACAGCGGGTCGCGGGCCTTGGGCGCCGCCGGGGTCCCGGCTTTCGCCTGGGCGTACGCGGATGGGTGGCTGAACTCAACCGAGGTGCTGAGCCAGGCGTACCGTGCGTTCTGCGCGTTGACCGCGTTGATGCCGGCCAGCGCGGCCAGCAGCATCGTGACCCCCAGGGCCACCGCCGCCGCCGTGACCACCAGCCGGATCACGGCCTCCCGGCCACCGG
>DATDIH010000208.1:0-4226 GCA_036521155.1 Streptosporangiaceae bacterium | reverse complement strand
CCTGGCCTACGACGGGGCCGACGGGCTGCACCTGGCCCGGGAGGGCGCCTACGACGCGGTGGTGCTGGACCTGATGCTGCCCAAGCTGTCCGGCTACAAGGTCTGCGAGCGGCTGCGGGCCGAGGAGAACTGGGTCCCGGTGCTCATCTTGTCGGCCAAGGACGGCGAGTACGACCAGGCCGACGGGCTGGACCTGGGCGCCGACGACTACCTGACCAAGCCGTTCTCCTACGTGGTGCTGGCCGCCCGGCTGCGGGCGCTGCTGCGCCGCGGGGCCGCGCCCCGGCCGGCCGTGCTGCGGGCCGGCGACCTGTCCCTGGACCCGGGCAGCCGGGTGGTCCGCCGGGGCGAGACCAGCATCGAGCTGACCGCCCGCGAGTTCGCCATGCTCGAGTACCTGATGCGCCGGGCGGGCCAGGTGGTGCCCAAGTCCGAGCTGCTGGATCACGTGTGGGAGAGCTCGGACACCGCCGACCTCAACGTGGTCGAGGTCTACGCCGGCTACCTGCGCCGCAAGATCGACGCGCCGTTCGGGCGGTCCGCGCTGCGGACGCTGCGCGGCGCGGGGTACCGGCTCGCCGCGGACGGCGGCTGACCGGTGCTCGGGCTCGCCCGCTGGTGGCGGCGGCGGAGCCTGCGGGCCCGGCTCACGGTGACCGCCGCGGCCGGGCTGACCGTGGCCCTGACCGGGCTGGCCGTGCTGCTGATCACCAGCCTCAGCCTGGCCCTGAACCGTAGCCTGGACGTGTCGGCCCGGCAGACCGCCCGGGAAGTGGCGGCGCTGGTCGACGCCAACCGGCTGCCCAACCCGGTCCCGGTGGCGGCCGGCACCGCGGTGGTGCAGGTGGTGGACGCCGACGGGCGGATCGTGGCCGCCTCGGCCGGGGCCGACCGGCTGGTCCCGCTGCTGCCGGACGCCCAGGCCACCGCGCTGGCCCGCAGCCACGCCGGGATCATGCTGGACGGGCGGCCGCTGGGCCTGCCGGAGCTGCTGCGGGTGGTGGCGGTGGCGGGCAAGCACCGGGAGACGGTCATCGCCGCGGTGTCCGACGACGCGGTGCACGACACGCTGACCACGGTGACGCACATCCTGCTCATCGGCACGCCGCTGCTGCTGGCCCTGCTGATCTGGGTCAGCTGGCTGATCACCGGATCCACCCTGCGGCCGATCACCGCCCTGCGCCGGGGAGCCGAGCAGGTCACGGCGGCGGCCGGGGGCCGGCGGCTGCCGGTCCCGGAGGCCCGGGACGAGGTGCACAGCCTGGCCGTGACCCTGAACGACATGCTGTCCCGGCTGGAGGAGGCCCAGCAGCGGCAGCGGCGGTTCGTCTCGGACACCGCGCACGAACTGCGCAGCCCGATCGCCAGCATGCGGGCTCAGCTCGAGGTGGCCCTGGACCACCCGGAGAGCCAGCAGTGGGAGGACACCGGGCGCGACGTGCTGGCCGATACGCTGCGGCTGTCCCGGCTGGCCGAGGACCTGCTGGCGCTGGCCCGGCTGGAGGAGCGCGGCCAGGGACGCGACTCCGAACGCGGCGGCGGCCAGGCTCCGGGGGCCGGCGGCCCGGTGGATCTGGCGGAGCTGGTCGACGGGATCCCGGCCGGGTACGCCCAGGCCCCGGTGCGGGTGGTGGCCGACGCCCCCGGGCCGTGCCTGGTGACCGGGGACGCCGGCGCGCTGCGCCGGATGCTGGTCAACCTGGTCGACAACGCCGTCCGCTACGCGCGCAGCCAGGTGACGGTGGCCGCCCGCCGGTCCGGTGACGCGGTGCTGGTCACCGTGACCGACGACGGGCCCGGCATCCCGCCCGACCGCGCGGAGCGGGCGTTCGAGCGGTTCACCACCCTGGACGACGCCCGGGCCCGGCCGGACGGGGACGTCAGCGGGGCCGGGCTGGGGCTGGCCATCGTCCGGGCCACCGCCCACGCCCACGGCGGCCGGGCCTGGCTGGAGGACGCCGGTCCGGGGCTGCGGGCCACGGTCCGGCTGCCGCTGGCCCCGGTGACCGACTATCTTGTGTAGTTGTCGGGGCCGCGGTCGAACGGAAGGTGGCGACATGCCGGCTGGATGGCGGGAACGGCGGGACCGCGTGCGCCGGGCCATGGCCGAGCACAAGGTCACGACGGCGGTGTTCGGGACCAGCCTGGCCGCGATCGTGGCCCTGGGGATCGTGGCCGGGGTGTCCAGCCCCGGGCAGGCCAGCGGGTCAGGCTCCGGATCGGGGGCGGGCACCGGCAGCAGCGTCAGCTCGGCCCAGGCCGCCACCGGGAAGCAGGCACCCGCCTTCGACCTGGCCGCGCTGGGCGACTCGGGGGCCCACGTGTCGCTGGCCGCCTACGCCGGGAAGCCGGTCATCGTGAACTTCTTCGCGTCCTGGTGCGGGCCGTGCCGGAAGGAGACCCCGCTGATGGCGCGGTACTACACCTCGGCGCACGGCACCGTGCGGGTGATCGGGGTGGACACCAACGACAGCCGGACCGCGGCGCTGACCTTCACCAGGCACTACGGCGTGACCTATCCGGTGGGCTCCGACCCGGCCGCCGCCACCGCGGGGGCGTTCGGGGTGGCCGGGCTGCCGCAGACGTTCTTCCTGAACGCCCAGCACAAGATCGTCGACCGGGTCTACGGCGCGGTGACCCAGGCCGCGCTGGCCAAGGGGGTCAAGCTGATGGACCAGCCTGCGGCGGCGGGCAGCTAGCTAACCAACCTTCCATTTATATATATCGAAGGTCGGTCGACTCAGACCCGGGATGCTGGACGGCGGCCCCTTGTGTAGGTGCCGACCGCCCCGGTCAGGCCGAAGGCCACCGCACCGTGCCACAGGCCGGCGAAGACCGGGCCCACGATGCCGCCGCCGAGCAGCACCGACGCCGCGATCACGATCGCCGCGCAGGCCGCACCGGGCAGCAGGGCGAAGCGCCACGGGTTGGCCCGGGCCCACCGGATGGCGCGGGTCGAGCGCTCCCGCAGCAGCGCGCCGGACGCCGCGACCACCATGAAGGCCAGCACGCCGAGGGCCAGCGCGTCGCTGAACCCGCCCAGCCCGAAGTGGCCGGCGATCACGTGCCAGCCGAAGTCCCCGAGGGTCACCACGCCGCCGGTCACGGCGGCCCCGGCCCACGGCGCCTGCGACATGGCCGCCGCCGACACCGACGTCTCGTCGCGCCGGTTCAGGCCCGGCTCGTTCATCTGAGTGGGTGTGGACATCTTTGCCCCCTAGCCTGCGAAAACACCTGTCCCCGAAGTCGCGTTATATCGCGTTATCAGTAGCCTACCATGGGCCTGTGGCCGGGTATGCGGCATGATCATCACCAATGGATCCGAGCCCTTCCTGCGAGAAGCCTGAGGAAGTGTGCAGAATGCCGCCCGCTACGGGGAAGGAAAGGGACGAGAGCGGACGGCAGCGGTCGTTCCGCGACCTATCGCCGGAGGAAACCACCGCCGGGGCGTGGCGGGGTGCTTCCGACGGCCGAAGGCGATGAGGATGCAGGACGACGAAACCGGCAACGGCGCAGGCCCGGCGCCCGAGGGCGGACCGGAAGACGTCAGCGGTGAGCCTGAGGCTCCCGAGGTTCCTGAGGTTCCTGAGGACGAGCCGCGGCCGCGGCGGCGGGGCCGGATGGTCGTGTACGCGGTGGTCGTCCTGGCCGCCGCCGGGCTGGGCAGCGCGGCCGCGATCGGGCTGACCAGCAACGGGGGCACCCCGGCCACGGGGGTTTCGTCGCACCAGGTGCCCGGGCCGCAGAACAACGTGGCCGACGGCCGCTCGCTGCACACCGCGGCCGTGGCCGCCAAGGTCGACCCGGGCGTGGTCGACGTGGACGCCTCCATCGCCTACTCCGGGGGCACCTCGTCCGAGGGCACCGGGATGGTCATCAGCCGGGACGGCCTGATCCTGACCAACAACCACGTGATCAACGGCTCCAACGACATCAAGGTCCGGCTGGTCATGGCGGGCAAGCCGATCCCGGCGACCGTCGTCGGTTACGACGCCAACCAGGACGTGGCCCTGCTCAAGGTCAGCGGCGTGCCGAACCTGCGGCCGGTCTCGGTGGGGAACTCGTCCCAGGTCACGGTGGGGACTCCGGTGGTGGCGCTGGGCAACGCCGAAGGCCAGGGCGGCCGGCCCCGGGCGGCCGCGGGCGTCATCAACAGCCTGAACAAGACGATCAGCCCGACCGACGAGAGCACCGGCGACACCGAGACCCTGCACAACATGCTGCAG
>DATDIH010000207.1:0-9113 GCA_036521155.1 Streptosporangiaceae bacterium | reverse complement strand
TGAACGGGATGTCCTTCCAGGTCCGGGCCGGGGAAATCCTCGGCATCGCCGGCGTGCAGGGCAACGGGCAGACCGAGCTGTGCGAGGCGCTGATGGGTCTGCTGCCGGTCACGTCGGGCTCCGTGCACCTGAACGAGCGCGACATCACCGAGATCACCCCGCAGGCCCGGCTGCGCGCCGGCATCGGGTACATCCCCGAGGACCGGCAGCAGGACGGGCTGGTCAGCTCGTTCCCGGTGGCCGAGAACATCGTGCTGGACACCTACGACCGGCCGCCCTACGCGTCCGGGGTGGCCCTCAAGCTGAGCGCGATCCGGGAGACGGCGACCGAGCGGATCGCCGAGTACGACATCCGCACCCAGTCCATCGACACGCCGGTGGGCACCTTGTCCGGCGGCAACCAGCAGAAGGTCATCCTCGCCCGCGAGGTGGGCCGCGACCTCACGCTGTTGCTAGCGAGCCAGCCGACCCGCGGCCTGGACGTCGGGTCGATCGAGTTCGTCCACCGTCGGATCATCGAGGAACGGGACGAGGGCGTGGCCGTCATTCTCGTCTCGTCCGAACTGGACGAGATCTACGCGCTGTCCGACCGGATCGCGATCATGTACGAGGGCCGGTTCACCGGGTTCCGGCCACCGGACGTGCCGGTCGAGGAACTCGGCCTGCTGATGGCGGGCATCGACGGCTCCAGTACGCCGGAGGCCCCCCAGGCGCCCGGGATGCGGGAGGCGGATGAGGTGGTCGAGGCCGTTGAGGAACCCCAGGCGGAACCTGAGACGCCTGAAGCCCCTGAAACACCGGAGGGCCCGGAGGCGGAGGCCAAATGAGCGAGTCACCGCCGGCCCCGGCCGCGCCGCCGGAGTCCACCCCGGAGAAGCAGCCAGAGGAAAAGGTCTCGTTCAGCCGGGCCATCCTGGACGCCATCCTCGAGGGCAACTCGGTGGTGGTCACGATCTTGGCCTTCGTCGCCGCGGTCGTGCTCGGCGGCCTGCTGATCGCGTTCACCACGCAGAGCGTGCTGCACGCCTGGGGCGACTTCTTCTCCAGCCCCGGCAACGCGATCGCGCAGGCGTGGGACGCCGCGTCCGGCGCCTACGTGGCCATCTTCGAGGGCTCGATCTTCAACCCGCACACGGTCGGTGCGCTGTTCCAGCAGGCGTCGATGGCGACCGCTCTGCACGACGGCGCCCTCAGCGCGGTGTTCAACCCGCTGTCGGAGACCGCGGTCAACGCCACGCCGCTGATCCTGGCCGGGCTGTCGGTGGCGCTCGCGTTCCGGGCCGGCCTATTCAACATCGGCGCCCAGAGCCAGTTCATCGGCGGAGCGATCCTGGCCACCTGGCTCGGCTACGGGGTCAACCTGCCGGTCGTCATCCACGTCGTGGTCTGCGTGATCGGCGCCTTCGTGGGCGGGGCCGTGCTGGGCTGGATCGTCGGGCTGCTCAAGGCCCGGACCGGCGCGCACGAGGTCATCGTCACGATCATGCTCAACTACATCATGGCGTACCTCCTGGCTTACCTGCTGGGCAAGCCGAAGCTGCTGGGGAAGCCCGGCTCCAACGGCCAGCTGATCAGCCCGACCATCGACAGCAACGCGCACCTGCCGCTGCTGTTCGGCACCCACCTGCGGATCAACGCCGGGTTCCTGCTCGCACTGGCCTGCGCGGCCGGCGTGTGGTGGCTGCTGAGCCGGAGCACGCTGGGCTTTGAGTTCCGCACCGTGGGCGCCAACCCGAACGCGGCCCGCAGCGCCGGCATGAGCGTGCCCCGGACCTGGATCCTGGTCATGCTGATCGCCGGCGGCCTGGCCGGCCTGTCCGCCTCCACCGTCATCCAGGGCACCGACTTCAGCCTCAACTTCCAGAGCTACGGCACCTACGGGATCGACGCGATCACGGTGGCGCTGCTGGGCCGGTCCCGGCCGGGCGGCGTGGTCTGGGCCGCCCTGCTGCTCGGCGCGCTGCACGCCGGGGCCCCGCTGATGCAGGCCTCGACCCAGGTCCCAGTCGACATCGTCCAGGTCATCCAGGCCCTGATCGTCATGTTCGTGGCTGCGCCGCCGCTGGTCCGGGCCATCTTCCGGCTCCGGGCCGCGCGGGCACGCGGTACCGGCCAGGTCCTGTCCAAAGGATGGAACTCATGACCACGCTCGCCGTCGCCGGACGGAGCTCGCTCAGCATCGGCCGCCGCTGGGTCGCGCCCGCGGTTTTCCTGCTGCTGGGCCTGATCGACATCTTCTACTTCGCTCACTACGCTCACCCGGGCGACGCCACGCTGGCCTTCTCTCAGCCGTTCGCCAAGGTGACCGTGCCCAACCTGTCGCTGCCGGGCAAGCAGACCGCCTACGCGATGGGCGCCGCGTCGATCGCGCTGGCCGTGGTCCGGGTATTCGACATCGGCAAGGTGTGGCGCCGGGTCACCATCGGGCTGGTGCTGATCTTCTTCGTGATCGCCCTGCTGTGCTGGGCCTACGCCGGCTCGACCAACACGTTCAACGTGATCAACCTGTTCCAGGGCACACTGGCCGACTCGATCCCGCTGGTCCTGGGCGTGCTGGCCGGCTGCCTGTGCGAGCGGTCCGGCGTGATCAACATCGCCATCGAGGGCCAGCTGCTGCTGGGCGCGTTCGCGGGCGCGATCTTCGCCAGCGCCTTCGGCGTGCTGTGGCTGGGCATCATCGCCGGGTCGGTGGCGGGCGGGCTGGTCGGCCTGCTGCTGGGCGTGTTCGCCATCACCTACCTGGTCAACCAGGTCATCCTGGGCGTGGTGCTCAACGTGTTCGTCTCCGGGCTGACCGGCTACCTGTACGACAAGATCCTGGTCCCGTACGCCAACACGCTGAACTCGCCGTCGACCTACCTGCCGATCAAGATCCCGCTGCTGGGCGACATCCCGATCATCGGGCCGGTGTTCTTCGACTCGACGCTGTTCCTGTACATCACCTACATTCTGGTGGCCGTGGTCCAGGTGGCGTTGTTCCACACGGCCTGGGGGCTGCGGGTGCGAGCGGTCGGCGAGCACCCCACCGCCGCCGACACCGTGGGCATCAGCGTCAGGCTGACCCGCTACCGCAACGTGGTGCTGGCCGGGCTGATCGCGGGCATCGGCGGGGCGTTCCTGACCATCGGGTCGGTCGGGTCATTCGGCAAGGACATGTCGTCCGGACGGGGCTACATCGCGCTGGCGGCCATGATCTTCGGGCGGTGGACCCCGCTGGGCGGGGTCGGCGCGGCGCTGCTGTTCGGCTTCACCTTCGAGCTGCAGTCGATCCTGTCCACGATCAACGTGCCGATCGCGTCGTACTTCCTGCTCATGGTGCCGTACGTGGCCACCATCATCGCGGTGGCGGGCCTGGTCGGGCAGGTCCGCGCGCCCGCCGCCGACGGCGAGCCTTACGTCAAGGCCTGAGGCCCGGGCTTACGCGGGTGCCGCCGGTTCTGATAGGACTGCTGGCGTGGACGAGGGGGATCCGTACGCGGCAGCAGCCAAGAGCGCGGCCCGGCTGGCCGAGCTGACCGGAGCCGACCGGCATGACGTGGCCGTGGTGCTCGGCTCGGGGTGGGCCCCGGCCGCGGCGGCCTGCGCCAGCGCGCTGGGCGCCGACATCACCGAAATTTCAGTCAGCGAGCTGGGCGGTTTCGCCCAGCCCACGGTGGCCGGGCACGTGGGCACGGTGCAATCGCTGGTCCGGCCGGACCTGCGGGTGCTCATGTTCCTGGGCCGGACGCACCTGTACGAGGGGCTGCCGGTCAGTGCCACCGTGCACGGCGTCCGGACCGCGATCGCGGCCGGGTGCCGGGTGGTGGTGCTGACCAACGCGGCGGGCGGCATCCGCGGCGGTTACTACGTCGGCCAGCCGGTGATCGTCCGCGACCACCTGAACCTGACCGCGCGCTCCCCGCTGACCGGGCCGGAACCGCCACCCGGATATCCGGCGCGGTTCGTGGACCTGACCAACGCCTACTCGCCGCGGCTGCGGCGGCTGGCCCGCGAGGCCGACCCGGCCCTGGGCGAAGGGGTGTACGCCGCGCTGCCCGGACCGCACTATGAGACCCCGGCCGAGATCGCCATGCTGCGGGCCCTGGGCGCGGACCTGGTCGGGATGTCGACGGTGATGGAGACCATCGCCGCCCGCCACCTGGGCGCCGAGGTGCTGGCCATCTCGCTGGTGACCAACCTGGCGGCCGGCCTGACCGGGGAGCCGCTCAGCCACGGCGAGGTGCTGGAGGCGGGCCGGGCCGGGGCCAGCCGCATGGGCACGCTGCTGGCAGGCATCCTCCCCGGCGCGATCGGCTGAGCTCTGGCTGGCCGGCTAGGCGGTCGTGAGCTGGGTGTAGGCCACGGCGACCTCGCCGGCCAGGCCCGCGTTGTCCTCGATCAGGCGCCGGTTCACCTCGACGCTGCGGCCGTTGCTCAGCTCGTCCAGCAGGGCCAGCACGGCCGGGGTGACGGCCTGGCCGGACCGGTGTTCGCGGCTCACCCGCTCGACGGCCTCGTCAATCAGCGGGTCGATGTCGATCCCGCCGATCGGGGGCCGGGCCAGCAGCATCCCGCCGCCCGGGCTGAGCTGCCAGTGCGCGGTGCAGATCCGGGCCACCTCGGGTGAGTCATTGACCGTGGCCGACACCGGCGGGCCGCCCTCAGCGGTGTAGAACCGGGGCAGGGATGCGGTCTGCCAGCCCAGCACCGGAATGCCCAGCGTCTCCAGCAGCTCGCCGGTGGCCCCCACGTCGAGCAGGGATTTCGGGCCCGACGACACCACCACCGCCTCGGTCCGGGCCAGCTGGAGCAGGTCGCTGGAGATGTCGAGGGTCTCGGCGAAGCCGCGATGCACCCCGCCGATGCCCCCGGTACCCATGAACTTGATACCGACCTGGCGGCACACGGCCATGGTGCCGCCGACGGTCAGCGAGCCGATCGCCCCCTGAGCCAGGCAGGCAGCCAGGTCACGGGCTCCCACCTTGCGGGCCGACAGGCCCGCCGCGGAGAAGCGTTCCAGTTCGGCCGGGGTCAGGCCGATGTGGATGGCGCCGTCCAGGATTCCGGCCGTGGCCGGGATGGCTCCGGCGGCCCGGACCCGGCGCTCCGATTCGACCGCCACGGTCAGGCCCCGGCCACCAGAGAACCCGTGCGAGACCAGGGTGGTCTCCAGGGCGACCACCGGCCGGTGTTCCCGCAGCGCGGTGGCGACCTCCTCCGACACCTGGGTGTACACGGTCACGGCATCGCTCCCATCTTGGACACCGCCCGCGCGGCGGCCTGCAGTCCCAGCTCTATCCCGCCAACCAGGTAGCCGGCGGCGAAGGCGTCCCCGGCACCGGTCGAGTCGACCGGCTCGGCCGGCGACGCCGGATAGGTTTTGCCGTCGGTGCGGACCCCGCGCGCACCCAGCTTGACCACGGTTGCGGCCCCAGCGACCGGACCGACCAGGTCGGTCTCGGCCTCGGTGCCGAAGACCACGTCCGGCCGCAGCCGGGCCGCCAGCTCGCGGAACTGTCTGAGCCCGTAATCCTGGATGGCCGCGGTCGACGACAGGTCCAGGCTGCGGTGCGGCAGCCGCTCGGCCGCGGCCAGGGCCGCCCCGCGCGCCGGCCACGAGACCAGGCTATAGGCGGGCAGGTGCAGCCAGCCGCAGCCGTCCAGCCACTCGGCCCGCACGGCGTCGCGGTCCAGCTGAGGGCCGACGCCGCGGTCGGTGAGCATGGACCGGGACCGGCCCGCGTCGGACAGCGACACCACCACCCCGGTCCGGCCGTCCAGGACCGGGCCCCTCAGGTCCACGCCGCGCCGGATCAGCTCGGCGCTCACCAGCCGGGCGGCCGGGTCGCCGGCCTGGGCCGCGATGAGCCGGGCCCGGCCGCCGAGCCCGGCGATCCAGGCCGCGACGTTGGCCGCCTGCCCGCCCACGCCGACCACGGTCCGGGCCGGGGTGTCGGTCTCCTCGGCCACCGGCCCGGACAACTGCACCACCACATCCAGGTGCGCGTCGCCCAGTACGCAGATCGTGGTGCCTGGCCCCGGCCAGCGTTCCGCCACGTTGTCGCGCCCTCCCCTGCTTTGACCTCGCTCTCCCATGATCTCAGCCGCCGGATGGCGCCGGATGACAAGGGTGTCAGAGGGGCTGGCCAGGCACTGGCGGGCGGAACGTAGGCTGGGGTGGTGGTAGTCGCACCTGAGGGGCGGCGGATGCTGCGGCTCGAGGCCCGCAACAGCCAGGTCCCGATCGAGAAGAAGCCTCCGTGGATCAAGACCCGGCTCCGTACCGGGCCCGAGTACACCGAGCTGAAGAACCTGGTACGCCGGGAAGGCCTGCACACGGTGTGCGAAGAGGCCGGCTGCCCGAACATCTTCGAATGCTGGGAAGACCGCGAGGCCACGTTCCTGATCGGCGGGGACCAGTGCACCCGGCGGTGCGATTTCTGCCAGATCGACACCGGCAAGCCGCAGCCGCTGGACCGGGACGAGCCCCGCCGGGTGGCCGAGTCGGTGGCCACCATGGGGCTGGCCTACGCGACCGTGACCGGCGTGGCCCGGGACGACCTGGCCGACGGCGGCGCCTGGCTGTACGCGCAGACCGCGCGGGAGATCCACGCCGCGATCCCCGGCTGCGGCGTCGAGCTGCTGATCCCGGACTTCAACGCGGTGCCGGAGCGGCTGGCCGAGGTGTTCAGTGCCCGGCCCGAGGTGCTGGCCCATAACGTCGAGACCGTGCCGCGGATCTTCAAGCGCATCCGGCCCGGGTTCCGCTACGAGCGTTCGCTGGACGTGATCACCCAGGCCCGCGCGGCCGGGCTGGTCACCAAGTCCAACCTGATCCTGGGCATGGGCGAGGAGCGGTCCGAGGTCAGCGCGGCAATGGCCGACCTGCACGAGGCCGGCTGCGACCTGCTGACCATCACCCAGTACCTGCGGCCGTCGCCACGGCACCACCCGGTGGAGCGCTGGGTCAAGCCGGAAGAGTTCGTGGAGCTGCAAACCGAAGCCATGTCCCTGGGGTTCGCGGGCGTCATGTCCGGGCCACTGGTGCGGTCTTCCTACCGGGCCGGACGGCTCTACCGGCAGGCCGTCGAGCAGCGCGCCACCGCGGTCAGCTGAACTGAGCCGGTTCATTGGGCCGGGGCATTCGGCTGAGGCGCAGGTTGCGGTAGGGATTCAGCGCGCGGGGCGGTTTCGCTCCGGCGGTCAGAAACCCTTATCCTGCCAGGCATGGCGAAGGACAAGAACACGGACGACGAGGCGACCCCCGGGCGTATCGCGCAAATACGCATGGTGGCCGGCCTGGTGCACAAAGCCAACCCCCGGGCGCTCCCGATCGTCATCGGCAGCGGCGTGGGGGTCCTGGTCGTGCTGGTCGTCGCCGGCCTGCTCACCGGGCTAGGCGGATACCTGATCCCGCTGGGCGTGCTGGGCGGCATCTTCGTGTCGGTGTTCCTGTTCGGCCGGTTCGCGCAGACCGCGCAGTACTCCTCGATCGAAGGCCAGCCCGGCGCGGCCGCGGCCGTCCTGCAGAGCATGCGCGGGGGCTGGACCGTGACCCCGGCCATCGCCGCCAACCGCAACATGGACGTGGTCCACCGGGCGGTCGGCAAGCCCGGCGTGGTCCTGGTCGGTGAGGGCTCCCCCAACCGGCTGCCCAGCCTGCTGGCCGCGGAGAAGAAGCGCGTGGCCCGGGTGGCGTTCGACGTGCCGGTGTTCGACTTCCAGGTCGGCAACGGCGAGAACCAGGTGCCGCTGCGCCAGCTGCAGAAGAAGATCATGAAGCTCCCCCGCGACCTCAAGGGCCCGCAGGTCGCCGACCTGAACTACCGGCTCAAGGCGCTGCAGCCGTCACTCCAGGCCCCCAAGGGCCCCATGCCCCGCAACGCCCGCCAGCCCAAGATGCCCAAGCCCCGCGCCCGCTGAGGCATCTGCCGCTGAGGCCGGCCTCGCGGGGCCGGCCTCACATGCGGACGACGATGGTGTTGGCGGCCTTGTCGTGCAGGCCGCGCCGGTCGCGGTCGATGACCAGCGGGGGCACCACGGCCAGCAGCAGGATCGTGCGGACCAGGCCCCAGCCCAGGCCGACGGGCTTGCCGTCCAGGCGGGCGACCCGCATGCCCAGGATGCGCTTGCCGATCGTGGTGCCGGTGAGCGACATCAGGATGTAGGTCTCGGCGGCGAAGAAGGCCAGCGTCCAGTACTGCGAGTGCAGCAGTCCGACCGCGATGATCGTGCACAGGATCCAGTCGATGAACAGGGCGGCCAGGCGCCGGCCCAGACCCGGCACGGAAGCGGGGCCGTCCTCGGGCAGGCCGTACTTCTCGCCCGGGTAGGAAGAGAACTGGGAGGCGCCGGTCGCGGACGCCGCCGGGGCCGGGCGCGCGCCGGCCAGTTGTTCGTCGGCCACGTCACCAACGGTATCTCTCCCGGCCGACCCGCCGGCACAGGCTGAGACAGCCGGGCCGGGGTGGCCATGCGTAACATGTGCGAAACACAAGAGACACGGCGCGGAAATTGCCGGCGTCTAGCGTCCGGTCTGTGCGTCCCTAGCGTGCCACTGAATACTGATATGCGCCCGGTTCAGGAGGGTTAATGTTCCAGAACGCCGACGAGGTCCTGAGATTCGTCGCGGATGAGAATGTCCAGTTCATTGACGTCAGGTTCTGCGACCTGCCGGGCACCATGCAGCACTTCACGGTCCCGGTCGAGGTCTTCGACGAGGACGTGTTCACCAACGGCCTGATGTTCGACGGCTCCTCGATCCGCGGTTTCCAGGAGATCCACGAGTCGGACATGCTCCTTTTGCCGGACCCGACCAGCGCCGTGCTGGACCCGTTCCGGACCTACAAGACCCTGAACCTGACGTTCTTCGTGCACGACCCGCTGACCCAGGAGCCGTACTCCCGCGACCCGCGCAACATCGCGCGCAAGGCCGAGGAGTACCTGAAGAGCACCGGCATCGGCGACACCTCGTTCTTCGGCCCGGAGGCCGAGTTCTACATCTTCGACTCGGCCCGGTTCGAGACGGCTCCCAACGCCGGGTACTACTACATCGACTCGGTCGAAGGCGCCTGGAACACCGGCAGCGAGGACGGCGGCAACAACCTCGGGCACCGGCCCCCGTACAAGGGCGG
>DATDIH010000206.1:0-10092 GCA_036521155.1 Streptosporangiaceae bacterium | reverse complement strand
AGATGATCTGCCAGCCTTCGGTGAGGACAGCGCGGGCTAGTTCTCTGAGGGGGCCGAGGAGGTCACCTTCGGCGACCTGGGCGGCGCGGCCGTCGACGACGATCTCGTAGACGGGCTCGCCGGGGTGGGGACGGTAAGGCGGGGGGGAGTCGAGTCGGGCCTGGTCAGCCAGTTGCTCCCATCGCGCAGCGTCATGGCGACCGGTGGTGTCCACCAGTGCACGGCGGATCGAACCATCGCCGTTGACCTGCGTGATCTCGCACTTCATCGCCTCAGTCTGCCCGAAACAACTGAAACCGGGCGATCACCGGAGAGTAATCATTGGCAAAAATGTCACGGACCGTGCCGCCACGTGCCGTGATAAGCGCAGCCTGGCCCCGGGGAAAGCGCCGACTTGACCGCCCACCGGGATGAATGCCGCGGGAACGAGCATCCGGAGGCAGCAGGCGGTCACGCTCCAGAGCCCAGAAGAACGCGGCGACCGCAGGCATACCAAAGGGCGCTTCCGCTCCTGGCGGAAACGCTGTCCGTGGACAGCAATCCGATCCGGGCCGGAGCCCGTAACTAAGGGAAACAGTTTGAAGCTCTGCGCAACCTCAAAGGAGCGTTTCCCTCGTGAGCATCACCGTCCGCCGCCATTCTGCCCCATCAGCGCGCCTGCTGCTAGGCATTGGCCTGATTTCTGCCGGAGCCATCACCGTGGCCGCGTGCGGCTCGTCCGGCAGCACGGGCTCCTCCGGTTCGTCCGCCAGCGGGGGGAGCAGCGCCAGCGCCAGCTCGCCCAGTGCCGCGAGCAGCGCCGGGGCCTCCACCTCCAGCGTCACGATCAGCGCGACGAGCGTGTCCGGGCTCGGCACCGTCCTGGTCAACCAGAAGGGCCAGACCCTGTACATGCTGACCTCGGAAAAGGGCGGCAAGATCACCTGTACGGCGAGCAGCGGCTGCCTGCACGCCTGGCCCGAGACCGACCTGCCCAGCGGCACCACCGCGGCCAAGGCCGGCAGCGGGGTCAAGTCCTCGCTCCTCGGCACGGTCAAGGGCGCCGACGGCAAGATGGAAGTCACCTACAACGGCTGGCCGCTCTACACCTTCATCGGCGACTCCTCGGCCGGGCAGGCCAAGGGCCAGGCTCTGACCAACTTCGGCGGCACCTGGTACGTGCTGAACACCGCGGGCAACCCGGTTACCGCCAAGGCGACCTCCGCTGGCTCGGGCGGCGGCAGCTCCCCGTCCAGCGGCTCCGGCGGCGGCGGGTACTGAGATGACCACTCACGCGAAAGAAGAAGCCGGCATGACCAGAACTGACGAGGCCCAGGTGCCGCCCTCCGCGCGCACCGGCCACAGTGCGAGCGCGGTCCGCCAGTTGCTCCAGGCTCTGAGCTGGCGCCCGGCCGAGATCGGGTCGCCCACGACGCGATGGACAGTCAACGTCCTGGCCTGGGCGGGCGCCATCCTGGTGCTGCTCTCGGGCCTGGTCCACCTGAAGCTGTACGGCAGCTACAAGGGCATCTCGGTCATCGGGCCGCTGTTCCTGGCCCAGGGGATCGTGGGCATCCTGCTCGCGCTGGCCCTGGCGGTGTTCCGCCGCATGTGGCTGGTCCTGGGGGCCGCGGCGTTCCTCGTGGCCACCGCGGCCGGGCTGCTGATCAGCGTGAACTTCGGCCTGTTCGGGTTCCAGGACAGCCTGGCCGTGCCGTACGCGACCTCTTCGATGGTCGTGGAGTTCATCGGCGGCGGCGTCCTGGTCGTCGCCGCGATCGCCTTCCTGGCCGGCCGGCCTTGGCGGGGGCAGGGCAGCGAGCGGGTATGGCCGCCCAAGAGCTGAACGTCCCCGGGCTGACCGTCCGAGAAAAATCCCGGGCGAAAACCCCAATCCCGTGGAAGCGTCCGTCCGTATCAGACAGTGTGCAGAGGATGGGGATCCCAGCAGACCGTCTGCCGGACGAGACGCTCCTCGCGGGACTGGGCGCCGGCGACGCCGATCTGTCGCTGGCCTTCGTACGGCGGTTCCAGCGGGTGGTGTTCGGCGTCGCGGTGACGGTGCTCGGCGACCCGACCACCGCCGAGGACGTGGCCCAGCAGACGTTCGAACGGGCCTGGCGGCACGCGCAGGTGTACGACACCCGCCGCGGGTCGGTCCGGGCCTGGCTGTCGACCATTGCCCACAACCTGGCCGTCGACGTGCTGCGGGCCCGGACGTCGGCCCCGGTCGATCCGCAGGACCTGCCGGCCCTGCTGACCGCGATGACCGACACGCCCGAGCGGTTCGCGGTGGCCCACGACAATGCGGCGGGCCTGCGCCGCGCGCTGGCCGCACTGCCGGCCGGGCAGGCGCGGGCGGTGGCCATGGCGGGTATTTATGGCATGACGGCACGGCAGATCGCCGAAGCCGAGGGAATCCCCCTGGGCACGGCTAAGACTCGGATCAGGGACGGGATGGAGAAACTGCGCTCGGCTTATCTTCGGGAGGACGTCGGCGATGACTGATCCGAACGGGATGAGCTGCGGTGACTTCGACGACGTGGCCGCCGAGCTGGCGCTGGGGGTGCTTACCGGGCGCGAGCGGGCCGAGGCCATCGCGCACCTGGACGAGTGCGACTCCTGCCGGGAGCACGTCCGCCAGCTGTCGCTGACCGGCGAGGAGATGCTGGGGCTGCTGCCCAGCCGAGAGCCACGGGAAGGCTTCGAATCCCGGGTCATGGACCGGCTCGGCGTGGCCACCAAGCCCAAGCGCCCGAACTGGAGCCGCCGGATGCTGACCACGGCGGCGGTTGTGCTGGGCGTGGTGGCCTGCGGGATCGGTGGCTGGGCCATGCGCGGGGCCACGGCCGCGGCCCCCGCGGGCAGCACCGCCCAGGCGCCGCTGCGGGAGGCCGCGCTGCTCACCGCGGCCCATCAGAAGGCCGGCCAGATCTACATCTACGACGGCAGCCCGCGCTGGCTGTACATGGACGTCGACAGCAAGAGCAGCGGCAACCAGACCGTGATCTGCCAGCTGGTGGCGCGGGGCGGCCACGTCACCACCATCGGGTCGTTCAAGCTCGATGGCGGCTACGGAGCTTGGGGCAGCCCGGACCCGGTGGCCGCGAGCAACGTGACCGGGGCCCGGATCACGTCCATGAACGGCACCGTCCTGGCTACGGCGAGCTTCGAGAAGAGCTCCTAGCCACCCCGATCGCCTGGCCGGCCGCGTGGGGCACCGCGGCCGGCCAGGGCCCGGGGGTCAGCTAGTCTCGCCGTTATGGGAAGCGACATTCTCCCGCCGTTCGGGTTGTCGCAGGCGCTCGGCTGGTGGCAGTGGGCCCCGGTCGTGACGGTGATAGTGGCCCTGATGGCCGCGCTCTACCTGTGGGGCGTGGTCCGGGTGGCGCGCCGTCACCCGGCCCGGCCCTGGCCGCGCTGGCGGACCGGGATCTTCCTGGGCGGCCTGCTGGTCATCGTGCTGGCCACCGAGAGCGGCGTCGGCACCTACGACGACACGCTGTTCTGGGACCACATGATCCAGCACCTGCTGCTGATCATGGTCGCGCCCGCGCTGCTGGTGGCCGGCCGCCCGGTCACCCTGCTCATGCACGCGAGCCGGAATCCGGTGCACTCCTGGGTCAAGCGGATCGTCCGGTCCCGGGTGGCCGCCGCCCTGACCTTCCCGGCGTTCGGCATCGCCGCCTACACGGCCACGATCGTGGGCACGCACCTGACCGGGTTCATGAGCCTGGCGCTGACCAACGACACCGTGCACAACGCCGAGCACGCCCTCTACCTGGTGGTCGGCTACCTGTACCTGCTGCCGCTGATCGGCAGCGAGCCGATCCGCTGGAAGCTGTCCTACCCGATCCGGCTGATCTTCCTGTTCATCGCGATGCCGGTGGACGCCTTCACCGGGGTAGCGCTCGGTTCCTACTCCGCTGACCCGTTCCCGGTCACCTCGGCCATGCGGCACCGCACCTGGGGCCCCAGCCCGCTGGACGACGTGCACATCGGCGGAGCGGTGATGTGGGTCGGCGGTTCCGCGATCATGTTCGTCCTGATCATGTTCGTGTTCCTGGCCTGGACCCGGCAGGGGCAGTACGCCGACAGCCGCGGCTGGCTGGAGACGGCCCGCCGGGCCAGCCTGGAGCAGCTGACCACCGCCGGAGCCCCGCCCCAGGCGGCGGCCGCCGGGGCCCAGCGGCGGGCCCGGACCGACATCGACGAGGACGAGGATCAGCTGGCCGCCTACAACGCCTTCCTCGCCCGGATGAATCAGGGCGGTCATTCGCCGCCGTCCTAGTCCGGCGACACGCCGGTAGCGGTGTCTACGGAAATCTAAGGATTGCGCTAGAGCCCGTCATAGAGTCCGATGCTGTGGACCCGGTACGGAATCCCTACGCGCCCGGCGCGGGCCAGCGGCCCCCCGAACTGACCGGGCGCGATCGCGAGATCAGCCAGTTCGAAGTGGTGCTGGAGCGCGTCGCGCGCGGGCGCCCCGAACGCAGCATGGTCCTCACCGGCCTGCGCGGGGTGGGCAAGACCGTCCTGCTGAACACGTTCCGCTCCATGGCCATGCAGCGCCTGTGGGGCACGGGGAAGATCGAGGCCCGGCCCGAGCAGTCGATCCGACGGCCGGTGGCGGCGGCCCTGCACATGGCGGTGCGGGAACTCGCGCCGCGGCACCGGGCGCCGGACCGGATCGAGTACTTCCTGTCCGTGCTCAAGGCGTTCGCGCTGTGCGACCCCAAGGCCCCGAAGGGCACGTCGGTCACCATGCAGCTCGGCATCGACGTGCCCGCCGCCCGGGGCCGGGCCGACTCCGGCGACCTCGAGATCGACCTGACCGAGTTGTTCGCCGACGCGGCGTCGGTCGCCGCGGACCTGAGCGTGGGCATTGCCCTGTTCATCGACGAGATGCAGGACGTGCCCGCGCCCGACATCTCGGCCCTGTGCGCGGCCTGCCACGAGCTGTCCCAGAACGGCGGCCCCCTCATCGTGGTGGGGGCCGGGCTGCCGCACCTGCCGTCGGTGCTGTCGGCCAGCAAGAGCTACTCCGAGCGCCTGTTCCGCTACGTGCGCATCGACCGGCTGGAACGCGGCGCGGCCGACCTGGCCCTGATGGCCCCGGCCGAGCGCGAGGAGGTCACGTTCGAGCCCGGCGCCCTCGACGCGTTGTACCAGGCGGCCGACGGCTACCCCTACTTCGTGCAGGCGTACGGCAAGGTGACCTGGGACGTGGCCACCGGCAGCCCGGTTACCGCCCAGGACGTCAGCGTGGCCGCGCCCGAAGCCGAGGGCGAGCTGGCGGTGGGATTCTTCGGCAGCCGGTACGAGCGGGCCACCCCCGCCGAGCGCGAGTACATGCGGGCCATGGCCGCGCTGGGCGACGATCCGGTGCCCACCTCGGCCGTGGCCGAAGAGCTGGGCCGCAAGCCGTCCAGCCTGTCACCGGCGCGGGACGGACTGATCAAGAAGGGCCTGATCTACAGCTCAGAACGTGGCGTGATCGCGTTCACCGTGCCGCACTTCGGGAAGTTCCTGCGCTCCCAGCCGGTCTGAGCAACTCCGGTTTCGACCGGCGTCTCGGCCTGTCTAAGTCTTTCTATGGTTATTTGAATAAACGCTTAGAAAGGGGCAGAGCTGCGATGCCGGGCTGGCGCGGCCAAGGGAGCCGAGGGGTCCAGGCTGACCCGGGGGTTCCGCCGGGCCCCGATGGCGCCCCGGTCATCCAGGCTGGCCCGGGCCCCGAGCCCGGCCATGGGCCGGGTGACGTCAAGTTCGGGCAGCTGCCGGAACCGGACCGGCTCGGGGGCCGGGCGGCTGGTCTCCCGGTCCGGCGCGGGCCGGGACCGCGGCGCGCCGGTGAGCACCTCGCCGCTGACCGCGTCCAGCACGGCCACCCGGACCGGGGACCGGCGCGAGCGCAGGTAGACGGCGAAGGCCACGTGCACCTGGCGGCCCTCGGCGTCACCGGTGTACACCAGGTAGCGCCAGCAGCCCTCACGCCAGATATCGATCGGCGCGGTGTCCCGGCTGTCCCCGCCGACCAGGCTGGCGTACCGGCGCCACGTGGCGCTGCTGGCCAGCGCGGCCAGCGTCCGGTCCACGCTGATCCGCCGCACCTCGCACGGTTCGGAGTAGCCCAGCCGGACCATGGCCTCGCTCAGCTCGGGTGACAGGGCCGCCAGCAACAGCAGCTCGGCCACCAGGACCGTGATCCACAGGGCCGCCGTCCGGCCCGAGGCCGGCATCTGCAGCGGCGGCTGGCCGATGGTGGCCAGCGCGGCCGTGGCCAGCACCGCGGACCGGCTGATGGTGCGGGCCCCGACCGGGGTGACGCTCAGGTCACCGAAGCAGCCGCACCCAGCGTCCGGGCGCCGCTCCCTGAGCTCGACCAGCGCGCCCACCGCGATCAGGAACAGCACACTGACCCCGGCGCGCACGATCGTGGCCGGGGTCCCGGTGCCCAGCGATCCAGCGGTGACGATCAGCGCGACGCCCAGCCCGAGTTCGGTCGCGCACATGGCCATGGCGATCGGCCGGCGCAGCCGGAGCGGGAAGAGCGCCGTCGGCCCGAGTCCGACGGTCATGTCCCGGGCCTTCAGGACCCGCAAGGCCTTGGCCCCGCAGCCACCCAGCAGCATCACGGCCAGCAGAGGGATCTGCATCTCCCGGATCGCACTGAATACCCCACTGGGCAAGCCACCGGGCATCGTCTAGCCGCCAATCGTGATCGTCGCGTTGAAGCATCCGCGCTCGAGATCCCCGCCGAGGTCGACGAACGCGGACATGGTCAGGTCGGCCACCCGGCCGCGCGGTGACGTGCCGCAGGTGACGCACCGGTCGCAGAACAGCCGGGCCGCCGCTCCGCAACTGGTGACCGGCAGTTCCCGGGCCCGCTGCGCGCAGTCGTTGTGAACGCGGAGCGTGCTGCCCAGGGACAGGTAGGGCAACTGGACGCAGCCGGGGCCGGCCTGGTGCGGGTCGACCGCGTACCGGTCGGCGCGGTTGGCGCCCGAGCAAGGTCCGTGACCGGCCACCGCCACGTACTGGCTGTCCAGATCGGCGGGACTGGTGCGGGCCAGCGCGGCCCGGGTGTGCCGCCCGGGGTGGCCCCGCCCGGATTCCGCCGTGACCCTCCCGAGGTCGTCGTGGGCCGGGGACAGTCCGTGCCCCTCACAGCCGGTCTCCGGGTCGAGCGCCGGGTAGGCCAGTCCGAGCAGGTCCTCGGGCTCCTCGCCGGCTTCGTGCCAGGTCGCGGTGCCGCTGATGGTGTCCGGTATGCCCCCGCTGACCAGGGGCGGGCTGGGCGGCTGGTCGGCGCGGTAGGGCGGCTGCGACGTCGCTGGGATCAGGCCTTCGACGAACCCGGGACGGCGCAGGCCGATGACGTCGACCAGGTAGCCGGGCTGCAGTCGCGGGAACCGGACCTGGATGCGACCGGCCGCCGGTTCGGGGATGACCAGGATCTTGCGTCCGTGCTCGTTGCCCTGGTCCACCAGCAGGGTGCCGGAGTCCCGCTCCACGATGGTTCCCGTCACCCGGCCGATCTCCGCCCATATACGGTCAGCAACCGTGTTACGGACATAATTGCGCTTGACAATTGCTCTATCGCCTTGCCTGAGCGCCGCGGGTGCTACCGGACCGCCACGCCAGGCCGCGGTAGAGGCGGCGAGGGTCAGTCGCTCTTCCCCGTTCGCAGTCTGCAGAACCAGGATATGTGGGCTAACATCGAGCACAGTACCAATAACTGCATGTGTCGCGTTGCTGTTCACGAGGTCGGACGATCGTGCGGCGAGATCATCCTCACCCCGGTCCCGCGAGCCGAAGAGGGCGGCCTTGAACCGGCGGCGGCGAGCAAAACGCGCGGGACTAATAACGTCCGTGACGTGAGCGCCGGACGGGCTGTCACTGTGCGAGCTGCGCACTTGCCCCCCATGGGATTGCATGGCCTTCCCTCGAAGATGCTTACTATCGGTGGCCTACGTCAAGCGAATCCCCAACCTTTTTGCAAGGTTTACTCAGAGGCACATTCGCGTTTTTTCGAATAAACGTACGAACTGAAAGAGCTACCGGGCTGATCACTGCGTGATGGCGTGAACGCGCAATGTGCAGGTGCACGCGCAGTTACTTTGGGTGACGTTGAGGTTATGGGCCCGGAAACGGGCGGGGACCGCCTGGCCCGGGTGTGACGCACGCCGCACGCTGGCGTGGTGCCCGCGCGGACCACTGTGGGAATATCAGCGGAAAAGCCCGCGCCACCACGAGGAGGTGGGCCGTGCGCAGCACGATGATGGATGTCCCGCTCACGGTTACGTCGATCATGCGGTACGGCACCACGACGTTCGGCCGCAAAGAGGTGGTCACCAACACCGGGGACGGCGTCCGCCGTCGCACCTACGCGGAGACCGCCCGCCGGTGTGCCCGGCTGGCCCACGCCCTGCGGCGGCTGGGCGTCGACGGGGACCAGCGAGTGGCCACGTTCATGTGGAACAACGCCGAGCACCTCGAGGCCTATCTGGCCATTCCCGCCATGGGCGCGGTGCTGCACACGCTGAACATCCGGCTGGCCCCGGCCCAGGTCGGCTACATCGCCACCCACGCCGAGGACACCGTGGTCATCGTGGACGCCTCCCTGGTGCCACTGCTGGCCCAGGTGCTGCCGCACGCCGAAACCGTTCGGCACGTGCTGGTCACCGGCCCAGCCGGGGCCCTGCCGCCGGAGGCCCAGGATCTGGCGGGCCCGGGCCGGGCGGTGCACTCCTACGAGGAGGTGCTGGCCGCCGAGCCCGACTCCTACGACTGGCCCGAGCTGGACGAACTGTCGGCCGCGTCCATGTGCTACACCAGCGGCACGACCGGGAATCCCAAGGGCGTGGTCTACAGCCACCGCTCGCTGTACCTGCACGCCCTGGGACCGTCCTTCGGCAACGCGTTCGCGCTGGCCGAGCCGGACCGGGTGCTGCCGGTGGTGCCCATGTTCCACGTGAACTCGTGGGGCTTCCCGTTCGCGGCCATGCTGTCCGGGGCCACCCTGGTCATGCCGGACCGGCACATGCACGCGCCCGCCATGGTGCGGCTGATCGAAGCCGAGCGGCCCACGGTCGCGGCCGGGGTCCCCACCATCTGGCAGGGCGTGCTGGAGCACGTCCGCGCGCAGGGTGGCGACCTGTCGTCGCTGCGGCTGGTCGTGGCGGGTGGGTCGGCCGTGCCCCACTCGCTGATGAGCGCCTACGACGACCTCGGGGTGCGGCTGGTCCAAGCCTGGGGCATGACCGAGACCTCGCCCCTGGGCAGCGTGGCCAACCCGCCCGCCGGGGTCACCGGCGCCGCCGCCTGGCCCTCCCGGGACAGCGCGGGCCGGTTCTTCTGCACCGTCGAGGCCCGGCTGACCGGCGACACCGGCGCGGTGCTGCCCCAGGATGGCGAGGCCGTCGGCGAGGTCGAGGTCCGCGGTCCGTGGGTCACCGGGGCCTACTACAAGGACGACGATCCGCAGAAGTTCCACGACGGCTGGCTGCGCACCGGCGACGTCGGCAGCATCGATCCCGAGGGCTACCTGCGGATCAGCGACCGCAGCAAGGACGTGATCAAGTCCGGCGGCGAGTGGATCTCCTCGGTCGAGCTGGAGAACGCGCTGATGGCCCACCCCGACGTCCTGGAGGCCGCGGTCATCGGCGTTCCGGACGAACGGTGGGGCGAGCGCCCGTTCGCCTGCGTGGTCATCCGCGACGGGGTGGACATCCCCGCCGAGCACCTGCGCGACCACCTGGCCGCCAGCGTGCCGCGCTGGCAGCTGCCCGAGCGCTGGGCCTACATCGACGAGGTGCCCAAGACCAGCGTGGGCAAGTTCTCCAAGCGCCTGATGCGCGAGGCCTACGCCCAGGGCGAGTACAAGGTCATCCAGCTCGGCTGACGGCCGGGCTCGGCATCCAGGTTGGAGGAGGGGTTCACTAGGGATACCCTGGTCGGCGTACTGGCGGATCGCGGTAAGCTTTCCCGCACTGCCATTGGAGGCTTCGCCTAGTCCGGTCTATGGCGCCGCACTGCTAATGCGGTTTGGGTTTACCGCCCATCCGGGGTTCAAATCCCCGAGCCTCCGCTTACTGAGCAGCGGTTTCG
>DATDIH010000205.1:0-17357 GCA_036521155.1 Streptosporangiaceae bacterium | reverse complement strand
CGCCGCGGGGGCGGCGTGTGCCCTCAACCTGATCGCCCCCGTGGTCCCGTGCCACCGCGCGCTGCGGACGGACGGCAGCCTCGGCGGTTACTACTACGGCCTGGACCGCAAGACGTGGCTGCTGCGCCACGAGGGTGTCCGGGGCAGATAGCCCGGCGAGTGGTGCAGGCCAGGTGCCGCTCTGCGGCCGTCCAGTCCCTGGCTAGGGTCGGCCCTGGTCTCCGGGCAGAGCCGTCCGGTCCCCGGTCAGGTCCGTCCGGTCCCCCGGCAGAGCCGTCCGATCTCCGTCAGTGCCGTCCGATCCCCTGGAAGAGCAGCGGAAACCCAGGCAGGCTGGCCTGGACGGGTCCCAGCATGGGCCGCTCCTGGACCGGGGTTACGAGACCGGCGCCGCGGGTGGGGTTCGTTGCGGAAAAGCGGAGGCCATCGCCCGTGCTGCTCGAGGATACTGACCGGCCGTGCCTGCGACGGTGATTTTTCCGCAACGAGCCGCCAGTCACGGATGCGTGGCCGTAGCAACGTCCCCGTCCCCGGCCCCGGCCATCTCGTGGCCCGGTCCCCCGTGAGCAACGCCGGCCCATGCTCGCCTAAACTCCTCGGCAGTCGGGAGGAGAAGATTCGTGCGTAAGGTGCTTATCGCGAATCGCGGCGAGATCGCGGTCCGTGTGGTGCGGGCCTGCCGGGACGCGGGGCTGGACAGTGTGGCCGTCTACGCCGAATCCGACCTTGACGCCCTGCACGTCTCGATGGCCGATGAGGCCTACGCGCTCGGCGGCCCGAGCCCCGCGGAAAGCTACCTCAGCATCGAGAAAATCCTCGCGGTGGCGGCCGAGTCCGGGGCCGACGCCATTCACCCTGGCTACGGCTTCCTGGCCGAGAACGCCGGCTTCGCCCAGGCCGTCCTGGACGCCGGGCTGATCTGGATCGGGCCCCCGCCGTCCGCCATCGAATCCCTGGGCGACAAGGTGGCCGCGCGGCAGATCGCCGCCACGGTCGGCGCCCCGATGGCCGCGGGCACCGACGGGCCGGTCAGCGGGGTCGAGGAAGTCGAGGCGTTCGTGTCCCAGCACGGCCTGCCGATCGCCATCAAGGCGGCATTCGGCGGCGGCGGCCGGGGCCTGAAGGTAGTCCGCCAGCCGGACGAGATCAACGAGGCCTACGAGTCCGCGGTCCGCGAAGCCGTGGCGGCGTTCGGCCGCGGCGAGTGCTTCGTCGAGCGCTACCTGGACCGGCCCCGGCATGTGGAGACCCAGTGCCTCGCCGACACCCGCGGGAACGTGGTGGTGATCTCCACCCGGGACTGCTCGCTGCAGCGCAGGCACCAGAAGCTGGTCGAGGAGGCGCCCGCACCGTTCCTGACCCCCGGCCAGGTCGAACAGCTCTACCAGGCGTCCAAGGCCATCCTGCGAGAGGCCGGTTATGTGGGCGCGGGTACCTGTGAATTTCTCGTCGGGCAGGACGGGACGGTGTCGTTCCTCGAGGTCAACACCCGGCTTCAGGTCGAGCACCCGGTGTCGGAGCAGGTCACCGGCATCGACCTGGTCCGGGAGATGTTCCGCATCGCGGACGGCCAGGAACTCGGGTACAGCGACCCGGAACCGCGCGGGCACTCGATCGAGTTCCGCATCAACGCCGAAGACCCCGGCCGGAACTTCCTGCCCGCCCCTGGCACCATCACCGAGCTCAGCTGGCCGTCCGGCCCGGGAGTGCGGGTAGATGCCGGCTACACGCAGGGGATGACCGTCCCGCAGGCCTTCGACTCGCTGCTGGCCAAGCTCATCATCACCGGGGCCAGCCGGACCGAGGCGCTGGAGCGGGCCCGCCGCGCGCTGGACGAGTGCGTGGTCGGCGGAATGCCCACTGTGCTCCCCTTCCACCGCGCGGTGGTCCGTGATCCCGCCTTCACGGCCGAGCCGTTCTCGGTGCACACCCGGTGGATCGAGACGGAGTTCGAGAACGCGATCGAGCCCTGGTCCGGGCCCGCGCCCGGCCAGGAGGACGGCCGGCCGCCGCGGGAGCGGATCACCGTGGAGGTGGGCGGCAAGCGGCTCGAGGTGGTCCTCCCGGCCGGGCTGGGAGCGGCGGCCGGGCCCGCGCCCGCGGCGTCCCGGCGGCCTGGCCGCGGTCGGCGGGCCGGCGCGGAGGCGGCCACTCCGGCCAGCGGTGACGACCTGGTCAGCCCGATGCAGGGCACCATCACCAAGATCGTTGCGGCCGAGGGGGATCAGGTCTCGGCGGGCGACACCATTGTGGTGCTGGAGGCGATGAAGATGGAGCAGCCGCTGACCGCGCACAAGGACGGTACCGTGACCGGGCTGGGCGTGGAGATTGGCCAGACGGTGTCGGCGGGCACGGTTGTCTGCAAGCTGGAGGGCTAGCGGCGCCGCCGGAGGCTGCGCGGGTGGCGGCGGCTGGGAGACTGGGACCATGCCTCCCCCGCCCGCCATCACCACCGCCGCCCCGCGCCGGCGGCACAGTGCCCGCTGCGGGACCGCCACCGGGCGCCGCGGAACCGCCACCGCGCGCCGGCGGGGCGCCGTGGGCGCACCGTGGAGACTCCGTTGAGCAGGCTGCCGGGCGATCCCGGCCCGCTCGGGTGGCTGCGGTTCGCCTGGGGCTTCCGGCTCCCGGCCGAGAACGTGCACTGGGTACGTCACGAGCTGACCGACGCGGGGTGGCGGATCCGGACCGTACTCCGGCATCTGGCCGTCATCCTCCCCGTCTGCGCGATCGTGGTCGCCGTGCTGGCGATCCTGCTCCCCGCCCCGATCTGGGTCAGCCTCACCATGGTGGCCCTCATCCTGTGCGGCAGCCTGTTCACGGTAACCGTCTACGCGGATGACCTGCGGGCCAACCGGCTGCGCCAGCACGGCCTGCCGGTCCCCAAAGACCCCGACCTGGGCCACCCCACCCACTGATCCCCGCCGCGCCGACACCCTGGACTCCACTAATCCCCTGGACCCCATCAGTCTCTTCAGCCCCTGAGATGGCGCGGCTCCGATCGTGAACAACCGATTGGTGCTTCCCTGGCAGCACCAATCGGTTGATCACGAAACGCGCGCGTGACCCATGGGGCAGATGGGACGGAAAGGGTGCGAAGGGACGGAGCGAGGTCCGGGCGGGAGGCTCCTCGGCGGGGACCATCGGGGTGAAGAGGCCAAGGGTGATGCAGGAAGCGGGTGGGACGGGGCTGCAGGACCCGGCCTGAGTAGTCAGCGCCGGCCGCTGGCCGGGAGCATGAGCCTGCGGGCCGCCTCGGTCAGGCTGCCCGACAGCGACGGGTACACCGCGAACGTGTGGGCCATCTGGTCCACGGTCAGCGACTGCTCCACGGCCAGCGACACGCCCAGGATCAGTTCGCTGGCCCGCGGCGCGACCACCACCCCGCCGAGCACGATCCCAGTGCCGCGCCGGGCGAACAGCTTGACGAAGCCGTCCCGGAAGCCCTGCATCTTGGCCCGCGCGTTGGTGGCCAGCGGCAGCTTGACCGCGGTCGCGTCCACCGCGCCGGACTCGACCGCGGCCGCGGTCACCCCGACGGTGGCGATCTCCGGGGCGGTGAAGATGGTCGCGGCCCCGTGATCCAGCCGGATCGGCTGCACCGCCTCGCCCAGCGTGTGCCACATGGCGATCCGGCCCTGCATGGCGGCCACCGAGGCGAGCATCAGCACCCCGGTGCAGTCCCCGGCCGCGTACACGCCCCGCGTAGTGGTCCGGGACACCCGGTCGACCTGGACGAACCCCTGCCCGTCCAGGGTGACGCCGGCCTCGGCCAGGCCCAGATCGTGGGTGGCCGGCATCATGCCCACGGTCAGCAGGCAGTGCGAGCCGCGGACCGCCCGGCCGTCCTCCAGGGTGACCAGCACGCCGTCGCCGGACCGCTTGACCGCCGCGGCGCGGGACCGGCTGAGCACGGTCATGCCGCGGCGCCGGAACACGTCCTCCACCACCACCGCCGCGTCGGCGTCCTCGTGCGGCAGCACCCGTTCCCGGGACGACACCAGGGTGACCTGCGAGCCCAGCGCCTGGTACGCGCTGGCGAACTCGGCCCCGGTCACCCCGGAGCCGACCACCACCAGTGCCGGGGGCAGCTCGGGCAGGTCATACAGCTGCCGCCAGGTCAGGATCCGCTCGCCATCCGGCTCCGCGCCTGCCAGCACCCGGGGCAGCGCGCCGGTCGCGATCAGCACCGCACCGGCCTCGATCCGCTGCCCGCCGGCCAGCACCGCACCAGGGCCGTCCAGCCGGCCCCGGCCCTCGACGATCTCCACGCCCTCGGCGGCCAGCCGCAGCGCCACGTCCGCCGACTGCGCCTTGGCCAGCGCCTTGACCCGGCTGTACAACCGGGGCGCGTCCACGCTGGCCGGCCGGTGCCCGGTCCGGCCAGGTCCCGCCTTGTCCCCGGCCACCCGGCCCACCCGGATGCCGAGGTCCGCCGCGCCGTGCACCACCGACATCGTGGTCGAGGTGGCGATCAGCGTCTTGGACGGCACACAGTCGGTCAGCACGCATGCGCCGCCCAGGCCGTCACTGTCCACCACGGTGACCCGCGCCCCGAGCTGGGCCGCCACCAGGGCCGCCTCGTAGCCTCCGGGCCCGCCTCCCAGGATGACGATTCGCTCACGCGGCTGGCTCACGAAGCCTCATTCTCCTCAGCCGGCCGCGCTCAGCGGAACGCGGCCCACCTGGACGGCCGAGATCCGCCATAGCGGGGTACTCCCGGAGCGTTATTCAAGTCCGGCCAGCGAGCGCAGGCCCGGAGGACCTGTGCGAGTGACCGGAGCATGATTTCTTGAATAACGCGACTCAGGAATGGCAGACGTTACTCTGGTGAGCCGTGGAGCTGTACGCGGCGTATGCCACCAACATGGACCCCCGGCTGATGGCGGACCGCTGCCCGCACTCGCCGCAGCGTGGCAACGGCTGGCTGGAAGGCTGGCGGCTCACCTTCGGCGGCGAGGACATCAGCTGGGAAGGCGCGCTGGCCACCGTGGTGGAGGAGCCGGGCGAGCGGGTCTTCGTCGTGCTGTACGAGCTCTCCGAGCCGGACGAGCAGGTGCTGGACCGCTGGGACGGCGTCAACCTGGGCTACTTCCACAAGATCAGGGTCCGGGTGGAGACCCTGGACGGCAGCGTGGTGGCCTGGCTCTACGTGCTGAACGACTGGGAGGGCGGCCTGCCGTCGGCCCGCTACCTGGGCATCGTGGCGGACGCCGCGGAGGCGGCCGGCGCCCCGGCCGACTACGTGGCCAGCCTGCGCGGCCGCCCGTGCGCGTCACTGGGGTAGACAGCACTGGGGTAGACAGCACGCCGTGGCTGAATCAGCCGTCCAGGAACGACGTGACCGACTCGCGCAGCGACCGCGCATCCAGGCCGTGTGCGGCCTGATGCTCCGCCGCGGTGCCGTACCGGCGCAGCTCGGCCCGGCCCACGCCGAGCCCGAGAATGCGGTGCGGGATGTCCCGCAGCGCGCCCGACACGGCCGGCACCGACGTGCCGGCCAGGTACGGCTCGGCCAGCACCACCGCCGCCTCCCCCAGCGTGCCGCGCAGCGTGGCCGTGTCCAGCGGCCGGATGGTCACCGCGTACAGCACGGTCACGTCCAGGCCCACGGTGGCGTCGATCACCGGTTCGGCCAGCGGCCCGACCGCGAGCACGGTGCCCCGGCGGCCGGTGCGCAGCACCGTCAGCTGGCCCGGCGCGGCCGCCAGCGGCACCGTGTTGGCCGCCGTGGACAGCCGCAGGTACACCAGATCCTGGCCGGTGGCCGCCGCCCGGAGCTGGCGTTCAGCTTCATCGGGGTGGCCCGGGACGTGCACCGTCCAGCCGGGCAGCGTGCCGAGCAGGGCCACATCGCCGGGCGACTGATGGGTCCGGCCGTTGTCCGCGAAGTCGTATGAGCCACCGGCGCTGACCAGGACCGCGCCGGCGCCCTGGTGGTTCAGGTCCAGCTTGATCTGCTCGAACGGCCGCTCGACCAGGAAGCTCGCGAACGTGTGCGCGACCGGGCGCAGGCCGGCCAGGGCCAGCCCGCCGGTCACGCTGATCAGCAACTGCTCCCGGATGCCCAGGTTGATCACCCGGTCCGGGTAGCGCTTGCGGGCGGGCTCGAAGCTGTCCGCGCCGATGTCGGCCAGCACCACGGCCAGCCGCGGCTGCTCGGCCAGCAGGCTGCCGGTCACGGCGGCGAACCGCTCACGCATGGTCTCCATAGCGGGGTCCCCTACCGGTGCTTGGGCTCGACGGCCGCGACCACCAGGTGCGGGCGGCCCGGATGCGGTGCGGTCAGCGCGGCTTCCAGTGCGGTGTGGTCCCGCCCGTCGGCGCGGGCCACCGACCAGCCCTCGATGGCGAACCGGGCCTCGATCCCGCCCGGCCAGCCGTGCGTGGCCGAGGCGTTGTCCACGACGACCGCGTGCAGCGTGTCCAGCCCGGCCCGGCCGGCGAACGCGATCGCCTCGTGGTTCGAACCCTCGTCCAGCTCGGCATCGCCGGTCAGCACGAACACCCGGGGACTGGTCCCGTCGGGCCGGGTCAGCCCGCCTGAAGCGATCAGCGCGCGCAGGCCCAGTGCCATCCCCACGGCCAGCGGCAGCCCGTGGCCGAGCGAGCCGCTGGAGATCTCCGCGCCCGGCACCAGCAGGTGATCCGGGTGCAGGCCGAGCACCGAGCCGAACGAGCCGAAACCGGGCAGCTCGGCCGGGTCCAGGAAGCCCTTGGCCGCGAGCACCGCGTAGTAGGCCATCGGCCCGTGCCCCTTGGACAGCAGGAACCGGTCCCTGGTGTCGTCGGCTGCGGTCTCCGGGGTGACCCGGAGCACCCGGTCGTAGAGCACCCACAGCACGTCCAGGGTGGATGTGGCCGCCTGATCGTGCTTGGCGTCCCCGGTCATCAGCGACATCAGCCGGGGCAGGTCCGTCGTCGAGGTCATGCGCTCCATGCTCTGACTTGAAGCGCACTTCAAGTCAAGCCAGCACGGTCCGGCAGCACAGCTCAGAGGAGGGCGACGGCGATCAGGACCAGCACCGGGACGGCGATGGCGGCGATCTGCCACCACGCCCAGCGCACCTCGGCCCGCTGACCGGGGGCGGCCGCGGGCGGCGGCGCCTGGTCCGCCGTCGCGGCAGCGGCCTGCCGGTGCGCGGCGTCGACCTTCTCCCTGAGCTGCCTGAGAATGAACTCGGCGGCCGAGCCCTGCCGGGCCGCGGTGGCCGCGTCCGTCTGCTGCCCATACCCGGTCTGCCCGGAACCGGAGGACGACCGCGGCGCGCTGCGCGGCGACAGCCGGGCCGTGGTCCGGGCGTTGCGCTTGGCGCGCAGCTCGGCCCGGGTCCGGGACGCGGCCGAGGACTGCACCGCCCAGCTGTGCACCTTCTTATCCCGGGACTCGCCCGGCGCCGCGGTGTAGTGCACCTCGACCGTCTGGACCAGTTCCACCGAGGTCACCAGGGGCCAGGGCAGCAGGTGCCAGCGCAGTGGGTTCTGCACGGTGATGCCGTCGGCGTCGGTCACGATCCGCGGCTGCCAGGCGCACGCGTACATGCACCCGGTGATGGCCAGCACCACCAGCGCGGTCACCGCCCCGGCGTGATTGTGCCCGCGCAGGGCCACCGAGCCCAGGATGAGCACGGCGACGACCAGCCAGGCCCACCACAGCACTACCGACCCGGGGGTCCGGAACACCTGCCGGCCACTAGCCGTGCCCGGCTCAACCGTGCTCATGCCAGCCAACTGTAGGGCAGTGCGGGCCCGTGCTCGTACCGGGCCGAGCCGCGCGCACTACCCTGCTGTTCCAGGGCACCTGCTGTTCCAGACCACGGGCCGGTCCAGAACACCCGCCGTTCCAGGACCACGGGCGGGGTAGGAGGAGAGGGCATCACCACCGTCATCTGGTCTATCCCGGGCGCTGGGCCGGTCACCGCCCGGCGGCGGCCGGCTGGCCCGCCGCTGGCCCGGCCGGCCCGGCCGCCGTGGCGGGTGAGCACCGCCTGCTACGCGGTCTTCGCCGGGTACGCGGCCCTGGTCGCGGTGTTCAGCGGGCCAGGCCAGGACCGGGCCTGGGCCGTCTGGGCGGTGGCCGGCTACACCGCTGCCCTGCTGCTGAGCCGGCGCCGCGGGGCGGGCCGGGCGGCCGCCCTGGCGGCCAGCGCGGCGGGTGCGGTGGCCGGGCCGGTGATCTGGCTGGCCTGGCGGGCCCCGCCTACCCCGGACGTGCGGGTGGTGGCCCGGTCCGCGGTGCTGCTGCTGCAGCACGGCACCCCGTACCTGTCCGCTGGTCACCTGGCCAGCCCGGTCGCCTACGACCCGTACCTGCCCGGCATGACCGTGTTCGGGCTGCCTGGGGCGTTCGACCTGGAGGGGGTGGCCGGCGATCCGAGGATCTGGCTGTGCGCGGTCACCTGCCTGCTGCTGGTGCTGGCCCTGCGGGTGGCCGGCCGGCCCGGCGCGGTGTACTGGGGCGTGTTCGCGGTGGCGTCGCCCGTGCTGGCGTTCCCGCTCGCGGTCGGGGTCACCGACCCGCCGCTGCTCGCGCTGATCTGCCTGACCCTGGCCCTGCTCAGCCGGGCGCCCGGCTGGCCGGTGTGGCCGGCCGCGGTCACGCTGGGTGTGGCCTGCGCCATGAAGGCCACCGCCTGGCCCGCGCTGCCGGTGCTCGCGGCCACGCTCGCGGTACGCGACGGTGCGCGCACCGCGGTCTACTTCGCGACCCGGACCGCGGCGGCCGCGCTGGGGCTGACCGTGCTGCTGGCCCCGGCCGTAGCGGCCAGCCCGGCCGCGCTGGTGCAGAACACCGTGCTGTTCCCGCTGGGGCTGACCCGGGTCAGGACCCCGGCGGCCAGCCCGCTGCCCGGCCATCTGCTGGCCACGCTCGGCCCGGCGGGCAGGCTGGCCGCGATCAGCCTGCTGCTCGCGGCCGGGCTGGCCGTGGCCGCCTCGCTGCTGATCCGGCCGCCGGCGGATCCGCCCGCCGCGGCCCGGCGGCTGGCCGTGGCGCTGACCCTGCTGTTCACGCTGTCCCCGGCCACCCGGTTCGGCTACTTCAGCTACCCGATCGGGCTGCTCGGCTGGCTGGCCATCGGGCGCGCCGCGCTCCCCGGGACGGCGCCGCCGGCCGCGGCGGCGCGGGCCGGGCCGGCGTCAGTTCCAGCCGGTCCGCTCGCGTAGCCAGGCCCGCGCGTGCCGGCCCTGGTCGGCCTGGAAGCGCCGCACGGTGGGGATGCCGGCCGGGGCGGGCAGCAGCGCCTGCCGGGTGAAGTAGCCGGCCACCGCCGCCGCCACAGCGGTGACCGCGCCGGGATCGGTGCTAGCCGCAGACGGGGTCCGGGCCAGCAGCCAGGCCAGGCCCGGTCCGCCCTGCATGATCACACTCGGCGCGAACGCGACCACGTCGAACCAGGCCGCGCCGGTACACGCGTGCGGCCAGTCCACGAAGATCACCTCCGCGCCGGTGATCAGCATGTTGTCCGCCCGCACGTCGTTGTGCAGCAGGGTGTCCCCGGCCGCCGCAGCCGGCCACTGGGCTTCCAGGCCAGCCAGCCGGTCCAGATTGCGCCGGGACCAGTCATCCAGCTGGGCCGGACTGGGCTCGCCCGCAGCCAGGTCACGCCAGCCGTGCAGGCTGCTCGCGTGGTACTCGGCCACGGTGGGCAGCGCGGCCACCGGCGACGGCGTGCACCGCTCGTGCATCCGGGCCAGCGCGTCCAGCACCTGAGCCAGTTCGGCCTCGTCCCATGGCTGAGCCGGGCTGCGCCCGGCCACGTCGGACAGCAGCAGCGCCACCCACTCGCCGTCGTCGTACTGACCGAGCAGCCGCGGGGCGTTCACCCCGGCGGGCAGCGCGGCCGTCACCGCCGCCTCCTGCCGGTGCAGGCCGGGTGACACCGGGTTGGCCTGGACCGACACGGCCTTGATGAAGGCCCGGCGGCCGTCGGCCAGTTCGAGCCGGCTAGCCGCTCCGGGCGAGAACCCGCCCTCCTGGGTGACCGCGCCGGTCACCGCCGAGCCGAGCACGCCGGCCGCCCAGGACTGGATCTGGCTGGGCAGCTCGGCCCAGGACACCCTCGGCATAGCCGGAACGCTACGGTCGGTGACGTCCGGCCGGCAACAGAATTACCGGGCTTAGGATCGGCGCTGTGCTCAGGGGTTACCTCGTTGACGCCTTTACCAGCCACCCGTTCGGCGGGAACCCGGCTGGTGTGGTCCTGCTCGATGAGCCGCGGGACGCGGCGTGGATGCAGCACGTCGCCACGGAGTTCAACCTGTCCGAGACGGCATTCGTCGGGCCGGCGGATGCGCAGGGCGGCCGGCCGCTGCGCTGGTTCACCCCGGGCACCGAGGTGGAACTGTGCGGTCACGCGACGCTTGCTGCCGGTCACATTCTCGGGGATGAACAGCATTACCTGACCCACAGTGGCGAATTGATGACGACAGCCCGCGCGGACGGCTGGGTGGAAATGGACTTTCCGGCCGACCCACCCCGGCCGCTGGATAGTTATAAAGAACTAGTTATCGCGCTGGGCGGAACGCGCCCAGCACGCGTAGCGCGCGGGGTGTCCGACATTCTCGCCGAGTTGCCTTCCGCCGCCGACGTTCGCAACCTGCGGCCAGATCTCGCTCGTATCTCGGAAATCACGGCCCGCGGCATTATCGTGACCGCGCCGGGGGACGTGGCCGGGGTGGACTTCATCAGCCGGTGTTTCTACCCGGCGCTGGGCGTCCCGGAGGACCCGGTGACCGGGTCCGCGCACTGCACGCTGGCCTGCTGGTGGGCGGGCCGGCTCGGCCGGCCCAGCCTGGTCGGCCAGCAGGTGTCCGCCCGGGGCGGGCAGGTGCGCGTCGCGCTGCGTGGCGACCGGGTGACGCTGCTCGGCCAGGCGGTGACGGTCGCCCGCACCACACTGCTGATCTGACCGGCTCAGCTGGCCTGGCCCTGCGCCCCGACCGGGTCCGGCAGCGCCCCGTCGCCCAGGGCGATCAGCGCGGCGGTCGCCATCACCTTCACCCCGACGCCGAGCGCCTTCTCATCGATGTCGAAGTTGGCCTGGTGGATGTCCAGGTCGGTCGGCGTCTCGGTACCCCGGGTGCCGAGCCGGGCCAGCGCGCCAGGAATCGACTCGAAGTACCAGGCCACGTCCTCGCCGCCCAGGCTCTGCTGCGCCTGGGCGGCGGCGTCGGGCCCGACCCCCTCGGCCACCGCCTCCTCCAGGATGTCGACGCAGCCCGCGTCGTTGACGGCCGGCGGCACGCCGCGGATGTACTCCAGCTCGGCCACCACGCCGTAGGCATTCGCCACCGAGTTCAGCAGCGCCTTGAGCAGGTCCGGCGCCTGGTGCCAGGCGTCCTCGTCCAGGCAGCGGACGGTGCCCGCGGCCATGCCGACCTCCGGGATGGCGTTCATCGCCGAGCCAGCGCTCATCTTGCCCCAGACCAGGCTCAGGCTGGACCGGGGGTCGACCCGCCGGGACAGCGCCGCGGGCAGCTCGGTCACGATCTTGCCCAGCGCGTAGACCAGGTCGGCGGTCAGGTGCGGCCGGGCGGTGTGCCCGCCCGGGCCGGACAGCCGGACCTCGATCTTGTCGCAGGCGCCGGTGATCGGCCCCCGCCGCAGGCCGACCGTGCCCACTTCGAAGCGCGGATCACAGTGCAGCGCGAACAGCCGCTCCACGTCGTTGATCGCACCGTCCCGCATCGCCACCAGGGCGCCTTCGACGACTTCCTCGGCCGGCTGGAACAGCAGCCGCACCCGGCCGGGCAGCAGCCCGCGGGCCGCCCGGTCAGCCAGGAAAATCCCGGCGCCGAGCAGGATGGTGGTGTGCACGTCGTGCCCGCAGGCATGGCACAGGCCGGGCACCCGGGACACGTAGGGCACGTTCTTCTCGTCCATCAGCGCGAGTGCGTCGATGTCCGCGCGCAGCGCCACGGCCGGCACGCTGGGGTCGCCAATGTCGGCCCACAGCCCGGTGCCGGAGGACAGGATCCGCGGCTCCAGCCCGACCGACTTGAGCCGCTCTACGATCTTGGCTGTGGTGCGGACTTCGCCGTGCGCCAGTTCGGGATGCATGTGCAGGTCGCGGCGGAACTCGATGAGTTCAGCCTCGTGCGCGGCGAGGAAGGCCGCCAGCTCCCGCCGGAGCTCACTGTGCGACATGCGAACTCTCCTCAGGGCCGACGAACCTGTCCTCGGCGAACTCCGTTACCAGCGCATCCACCACGTTCGTCAGTCGTCCGCCGGCCGCCATGACGGCACGCTGACGCTCGTAGGAGGCTCCCCGTTCCAGCACCTCGTTGACCACCTGCAACTCAGATGCGCACCCTAGTCGCTCGGCCACTGGTTGCAGCATACGAAACAGCTCATAGAGTTCGTCGCGCAATGGGGCAGTCGCCCCCTCCGCGTTGGTGATGACGATCGCGTCGAGGCCGTATCTCGTCGCCCGCCACTTGTTGTCCCGGATGACCCAGGACGGCTGACTGGGCAGCCGGTACCCCCGGTCGAGCTGGGCATCGAAGAGGTGCACCAGGCTCTGTGACAGCCCCGCGACCATCCCCACCTCGTGCCGGGTGGGCGCCCCGTCGAACATCCTGATCTCGACCGTGCCGAAGTCAGGGTGTGGCCGGACGTCCCACCACACTTCCTTGATGCTCCGGATGGTGCCGGCCCGCAGCAGCGTGTCCATGTACTCCTCGAACTCACTCCAGTCCGCCAGCAAGTGCGGCGGCCCTGCGGTCGGCAACCCACCGAAGATGACCGCCCTGCTCGAGGCGAGCCCGGTGTCGTGCCCACCCCAGAACGGGCTCGACGCGGTCAGCGCCAGGAAATGCGGCAGATAAGCGGCAAGAGCGTTGACGATCGGAATCGCCTTGCTGCCGTCCCGTAGCCCCACGTGGACATGCACACCAAAGGTCTGGATCCTGCGGGCTAGCCACTGCATCTGCTCGACGAGTTCCGCATAGCGCTGAATGGGCGCCATCTTTGCATCCCGCCAATCGCTGACGGGATGTGTTCCGGCGCAGGCCAGCATCGTACCGCGCATATCGGTGATCCGCTGGAGTTGCGCAATTGTCGTGGCCAGGTCGGCTAAGGCCTCAGACACGGTGGAGCACACCCCGGTGACCACCTCTACGGTGGATTGCATCAGCTCATCGTGGATCTTCGGCCGCGCCCCAGCCGCGCCCAGGGCGCGCAGTTCGGTGATCACCTCACGCGCGTCCTGGCGCAGCAGCCTGCTGGCCGCATCGATCAGCTGGAGTTCCCACTCCACGCCGAGGGTTGTGCCCGGGGAGGGATTCCACCAGATGGCCACGGCTGACCTCCTTCGTCACCGGCCCGCCGGGCTCGCCCTCCGGCGAGCCAGCTGCCGGACCTGACGGCTTAGGTAACCAGCAGTAGCGGCCTCATGCGGTGCGTGACGCACGAGTCGCACCGGTCCAGGCCGGCCAGCTGGCCGGCCTGGTGTCAGGGCATGTCAGGAGGGTGATAAATGCCCCAGACGTCGCGCAGCGCATCACACACCTCGCCGACCGTGGCGCGGCTGCGCAACGCCTCGCGGATCGGCACCAGCAGGTTCTCGGCCCCCGTGGCGGCCTTCTTCACCTCGTCCAGGCGGCGGCGGTACGCACCGGCATCCCGGCCCGCGCGCAGCTGGGCCAGCCGGCGGGCCTGCTCCTGCTCGATGGCCGGGTCCACGCGGAGCGGCTGGTACGGCTCGTCGCTGGCCACGGTGAACTTGTTCACCCCGACCACCACCCGCTCACCGCTGTCGATCTCCTGCGCCACCTGGTAGGCAGAACGCTCGATCTCGGCCTTCTGGAAACCCTGCTCGATGGCGGCCACCGCGCCGCCCATCTCGTCCACCCGGTCGATCAGCCGGCTGGCCGCGTCGGCCACGTCGTCGGTCATCGACTCCACCGCGTACGAGCCGGCGAACGGGTCCACCGTGGCGGTGAGGTCGGTCTCGTGCGCCAGCACCTGCTGGGTGCGCACCGCCAGCCGGGCCGCCTTCTGGCTGGGCAGCGCGATCGCCTCGTCGTAGGCGTTGGTGTGCAGCGACTGGGTGCCGCCGAGCACCGCGGCCAGCGCCTGGACGGTGACCCGGGCCAGGTTCACCTCGGGCTGCTGCGCGGTCAGCTGGACCCCGGCTGTCTGGGTGTGGAAGCGCAGCATCTGCGACCGGGGATCGGCCGCGCCGAATTCGTCCCGCATGATCCGGGCCCACAGCCGCCGGGCGGCACGGAACTTGGCCACCTCCTCGAGCAGCGTGGTCCGGGCCACGAAGAAGAACGAGAGCCGCGGCCCGAACTCGTCCACGCCCAGCCCGGCGCGCAGCGCGGCACGCACGTACTCCTTCGCGTTGGCCAGCGTGAATGCGATCTCCTGGACCGGCGTGGCACCCGCTTCGGCCATGTGGTAGCCGGAGATCGAGATGGTGTTCCAGCGCGGCATCTCGGCCCGGCAGTAGCTGAACGTGTCGGCCACCAGGCGCAGCGACGGGGCCGGCGGGTAGATGTACGTGCCGCGGGCGATGTACTCCTTGAGGATGTCGTTCTGGATGGTGCCGGTCAGCGCGGCCGGCGGCACGCCCTGCTCCTCGGCCACCAGCTGGTAGAGCAGCAGCAGCAGCGCGGCCGGGGCGTTGATGGTCATCGAGGTGGACACGGTGTCCAGCGGGATGCCGCGGAGCAGGGTGCGCATGTCCTCGATGGAGTCGATGGCCACGCCGACCTTGCCCACCTCGCCGTGGGCCAGCGGCGCGTCCGAGTCGTAGCCCATCTGGGTGGGCAGGTCGAACGCCACGGACAGCCCGGTGGTGCCCGCCTCGATCAGCTCGTGGTAGCGCCGGTTCGAGTCCTCGGCGGTGGCGAACCCGGCATACTGCCGCATCGTCCAGGGCCGGCTGGTGTACATCCCTGGGTACACTCCGCGAGTGAACGGGTACGCCCCAGGTTGCCCGAGTTTTTCCGCCGGGTCGAAGCCTGCTGGCTGACCGGGCCCGTACACGGGCTCGATCGGCAGCCCGGACTCCGACTCACGTCCCATGAGCCAAGGTTAAGGGCCGGCTACCGGTGAGTCACATGCCGGTCTCGCCACCTCGGCCCGGGCCGGCCACGCCGCACCGGGGGCCACTACGCAGCGTCACAATTCTAACATGATTAACTACTCAGCGTGAGAATTTTGCTGAAGGTGATACGCGGCCGCCGGGGCGGCCGGACCGCCCTGCTGGCCGGCTCGGCGGCGCTCCTCACCGTGGCCGCGGCCACCGCCACCCCGGCCCTGGCCCAGACCCCGGCCGGGCCGCCGGCCGCCCAGGGCGGGGCCCAGCTCGGCGGGCGCGGCATCGTGGTCAACTACCCGGCGCATGGCGCCCGCAAGCTGCCCTCCGTGCCCGCCAGCGCTTACGTGGTGGCCGACGCGACCACCGGCCAGGTACTGGCGGCGAAGGACCCGCACGGCCACCTGCCGCCCGCCAGCACGCTGAAGATCCTCACCACGGACACCCTGATGCCGGTGCTGAACCCGGGCCAGTCCGTGGTTACCTCGCACCAGGCAGCGGTCGTCGAGCCGAGCAAGGTCGGGCTGATCGAGGGCCGCCGTTACCCGGTGCACGACCTGTTCAAGGCGCTGCTGCTGATCTCGGCCAACGACGCGGCCATCGCGCTGGCCCAGGCCACCGGGTCCTACGGCAAGGGCGTGGCCATGATGAACGCCGAGGCACACCACCTGCAGGCCTACGACACCGTGGCCAGGACGCCGAACGGGCTGCCCGCCAAGGGCCAGCACACGTCCGCCTACGACCTGGCCCTGTTCGCCCGGCAGGCAATCACCATGCCGGGGTTCCGCCAGATCGAGGGGATGCGGGTCGCCACGTTCCCGCTGCACGCGAAGCACTCGGTGAAGCTGTGGAACCAGAACCTGATGCTGGGCAGCTACCCCGGTGACATCGGCGGCAAGATCGGCTGGACCACGGCGTCAGCGGCCACGTTCATCGGCTGGGCCCGGCGCGGCGGCCACACGCTGATCGTGACGATCATGCACTGCGTGCCGCTGACCGAGATGACCTACGCGGCCAAGCTGCTGAACTGGGGATTCGCCATGGACGGCCACGTCAGGCCGGTCGGCACCCTGGTCCGGCCCCTCGCCGCAGCAAGCACCCCGGCCACGCCCCGGGCCACTGCACCGGCGCCGGCCGCGCAGCACCACGCGGCCAGGCTGGCCAAGGCGTCCGGCTTCCCGGCTGTCCCGGTCGCGGCCGGGGCCGCGCTGCTGGTCGCGGCCCTGATTGCGGCCGGGATCGTGCTGACCAGCAGAGTCAGGCACCAGCGGCGGGGAGGAAGCCCACCCGGTCCATGACCGAGGTCATCGTCGCCGTCGCGACCGGCCGGGCCCGGGACGCCCCGAACGCCAGCAGCCGGTCCAGCCCGGCCTCGTCGGCCAGCATCTTCTCGGTCCGCTCCCGGACCGGCGCCAGCGCGCCCACCACCACCTCGGCCAGGTCCTTCTTGAACTGGCCGTAGCCCGCGCCCGCGTAGCTGGCTGCCAGCTCGGCGATGTCGGCGCCGGACAGCGCGGCGTAGATGCGCAGCAGGTTGGTCACCCCGGGCTTGGCCGCGTCGTCCGCGCGGATGCTGCCTTCGGTGTCGGTCACCGCCCGGGCGATCTTCCGCCGGATCGCGTCCGGCTCGTCCAGCACGTCGATGATGCCCGCGACCGACGAGGACGACTTGCTCATCTTGGCCGTCGGCTCCTGCAAGTCGGTGATCTTCGCCACCTCGCGCATGATGTACGCCGCGGGCACGGTGAACGTCTCGCCGTACCGGTGGTTGAACCGGATGGCCAGGTCCCGGCTCAGCTCCAGGTGCTGCCGCTGGTCCTCGCCGACCGGGACCTGATCGGTCTGGTACAGCAGGATGTCCGCCGCCTGCAGCACCGGGTAGCTGAACAGGCCCAGGCTGGACGACTGTGCGCCGCCCTTGGCCGACTTGTCCTTGAACTGGGTCATCCGGCTCAGCTCGCCGAACCCGGTCTGGCAGCCGAGCACCCAGGCCAGCTCGGTGTGCTGTGCGACGTGGCTCTGCACGAACACCACGCACCGCTCCGGGTCCAGCCCGGCCGCGAACAGCTGGGCCGCGGCCACCCGGGTCCGCTGCCGCAGCTGGGCCGGGTCCTGCGGCACGGTGATCGCGTGCAGGTCGACGACGCAGTAGATCGCGTCGTGGGAGTCCTGCAACGCGACCCACTGGCGCACCGCGCCCAGGTAGTTGCCGAGGTGGAACGAGTCGGCGGTCGGCTGGATGCCGGAGAACACTCGGGGCCTAGACGACATGGGCGTGAGTTTAGTCGCCAGGCCTGCACCACTGCGCCG
>DATDIH010000204.1:0-10263 GCA_036521155.1 Streptosporangiaceae bacterium | reverse complement strand
GCGCCAACGCGCTGGCCGACTCCACGTCAGAGAGTGAGTGAGTAAGACCATGACCGCTACCGCAGAAAACACCGCGGAGAGCACGGGCGGCGCGCCGGGGACCGGCCGGGTCGCACGGGTGATCGGCCCCGTCGTCGACGTGGAATTCTCCGCCGATTCGATGCCCGAGATCTACAACGCCCTGCACGTCGACGTGACCTACGGCGGCGAGACCCGGACGCTGACCCTCGAGGTCGAGCAGCACATCGGCGACGACGTGGTGCGGGCCATCTCCCTGGCCCCGACCGACGGCCTGGTCCGCGGGGCCGAGGTCTCCGACACCGGCACCGCGATCGAGGTCCCGGTGGGCGAGGTGACCAAGGGCCACGTGTTCAACACCCTGGGCGACAGCCTGGACGTGCCGATCTCCGAGCTCAAGGTCGAAGAGCGCTGGCCGATCCACCGCGACTCGCCGCCGCTGGACCAGCTCGAGCCGCGGACCGAGCACTTCGTCACCGGCATCAAGGTCCTCGACCTGCTCACCCCCTACGTACGGGGCGGCAAGATCGGCCTGTTCGGCGGGGCCGGGGTGGGCAAGACCGTGCTCATCCAGGAGATGATCCGCCGCGTGGCGCAGAACTTCTCCGGGGTGTCGGTGTTCGCCGGCGTGGGGGAGCGCACCCGTGAGGGCAACGACCTCTGGGTGGAAATGACCGAGTCCGGCGTCATCAACGACACCGCGCTGGTCTTCGGCCAGATGGACGAGCCCCCGGGCACCCGGCTGCGGGTCGCGCTGTCCGCGCTGACCATGGCCGAGTACTTCCGCGACGTCGAGCGCCAGGACGTGCTGCTGTTCATCGACAACATCTTCCGGTTCACCCAGGCCGGTTCCGAGGTGTCGACCCTGCTCGGCCGGATGCCGTCGGCGGTGGGTTACCAGCCCACCCTGGCCGACGAGATGGGCCAGCTGCAGGAGCGGATCACCTCCACCCGCGGTCACTCGATCACCTCCATGCAGGCGATCTACGTGCCCGCCGACGACATCACCGACCCGGCCCCGCACACCGTGTTCGCCCACCTGGACGCGACCACCACGCTGTCCCGGGCCATCACCGAGAAGGGCATTTACCCGGCGGTGGACCCGCTAGACTCCACCTCACGGATCCTGGACGCCCGGTACGTCGGCCAGGAGCACTACGACGTGGCCCGCTCGGTGCAGCAGATCCTGCAGCGCTACAACGAGCTGCAGGACATCATCGCCATCCTCGGTGTGGACGAACTGGGTGAAGAAGACCAGGTCGTGGTGCGACGGGCCCGGCGGATCGAGCGGTTCCTGTCCCAGCCGATGTACGTGGCCGAGCAGTTCACCGGGCAGGAAGGGATCTTCACCCCGCTGGAGGAGACGATCGCCTCGTTCAAGGCGATCGTCGACGGCAAGCACGACAACCTGCCCGAGCAGGCGTTCTACATGGTCGGCGGGATCGAGGACGCGGAGAAGAAGGCCAGGGAGATGGAGAAGTGACCTTGCACGTCGAGGTCGTCGTCGCGGACCGCGAGCTGTGGGCCGGTGAGGCCAACATGGTCATCGCGAAGACCCTCGAGGGCGACATCGGGGTCCTCACCGGCCATCCGCCGGTGCTCGGCATCCTGGCCGAGGGCAGCATCGTCCGCATCCTGGACCCCGAGGGGTCCGGGGCGGCGGACGATGCCGAGGCCGGGTCCGGCGGGGAAGTGACCGCGGCGGTCAGCGGCGGTTTCCTCTCGGTGTCCGACGACCAGATCTCCATCCTCGCCGTCGACGCTCAGCTGGGCCGCGAGGTGGACACCTCCGCGGCCCGCTCCGCGCTGGACGAGGCGGGCTCCGGTGACGATGAGTCCACCGAGGCCAGGTACGCCCGGGCCCAGCTGCGAGCCGCGGGCGAACAGGCCTGACGAGGGCCGGGAGTGGGAGGTGCGCTGGCTCTCGACGCGGCCTGGATCTTCGCCGCCTTCCTGCTCATCCTGGTCCTGATCGCGACCGGAATCGCCGGCCGCCGCTTCCTGCTGGAGCGCGGCGGCGGCACCGTCGACTGCGGCCTGCGCCGGGCCGAGGGTGCCTGGCGCCCCGGCGTCGCCGCCTACTCCGGCGACCAGTTCCGCTGGTACCACCAATTCAGCGTGGTGCTGCGCCCCCAGGCCATCCTGGAGCGCCGCACGCTGACGGTGGCCTCCCGCCGGATGGCTTCCCCGGCCGAGAGCGCGGCTCTCGGACCGGGGATTTTTATTGTCGAATGCAAGGTCGGCGACGGCCAGGACGCCGTGGAGCTGGCCATGACCGAGGCCGCGCTGACCGGCTTCCTGTCCTGGCTGGAGTCGGCTCCGCCCGGCTCCTACCTGGACCAGATCGCCTGACCCGCCTCCGGCGCCCGGCTAGCGCTCGCCCCCGGGCTTCCAGAGGATGTCGCCGCGGGTGGCGTTGGCCTGGCGGCACAGGATGAACAGCAGGTCCGACAGCCGGTTCAGGTACTTCGCGGTCAGCGGGTTCACGGTTTCCCCGTGCTCGGCGTACGCGGCCCAGGCGCTCCGCTCGGCCCGCCGGGTCACGGTCCGGGCCGTGTGCAGCAGCGCCGCGGCCGGTGTGCCCCCGGGCAGCACGAAGCTGCGCAGTACCGGCAGCCCCTCGTTGTACTGGTCGCAGGCCTGCTCCAGCCGCTCGATGTAGCTGCCGTCGATCCGCAGCGGCGGGTACGGCGGGTTCTCGCTGATCGGGTTGGCCAGGTCCGCCCCCACGTCGAACATCTCGTTCTGCACCCGGTTCAGCAGCGCGGTCAGCTCCGGCCCGGGCTGCCCGAGCGCGATCGCCGCCCCGATGGCGCAGTTGGCCTCCTCCACGTCGGCGTAGGCGGCCAGCCGGCTGTCGGTCTTCGGGGCTCGCGCGCCGTTGGCCAGCGCCGTGCTGCCGTCGTCGCCGGTCCTGGTGTAGATGCGGGACAGCACCACGGGTTCGTCCCTGCGGTTCGGTGGCATGCCCCCAGCCTAGGGGGCGGCCGGCGCAGCTCCCGGTGCGAGATGTTCCCGCCCATGCCGACGCGCCGGGTGCGTCCCAAATGCGCGCTGCACTCACGCACTGTAGCGGCCGCGGTGTCCGGTCTATCGGGACATGTCGGTCACGCTTACGCAGCGATACACGCCGGTATCAAAAAGTGATCAATAACTGACCTGCAAGTATTCACATTCAGCCGGGCCTGTGACAGGCTATCGAACACGCAGGGTAAACAGTCAGGATCGAAGAGTAGTCCAATGACGGATGATTTTCGGTCATAACCTGCGTCCGGCTGACTGCGACCGCTTACTGATAGTAGCGGAACAGTCGCCAGCCGGGGCCCGATGAATCTCGGGGGCTCATCGGACCCTGGTCTTTCGGGGGAGCGCTCCCGGCCGGTACACCCCGGCCGGGAGCCACCCGCCGCCCGCTTCCCGAGTCCGATCGCCTGAAGCGCTGCGGGTCCCGGGGGCGGGAAGCCCAAAGGCGCCCCCGGCAGGCGGGGGTACTTCGGGTTCGGGAACACTTCTTTGCAGCATGTGACAAAAAGTGTTCCCGAACCTCCGGAGCGCCCCCTCCCCAGGGCCCCAGGTGCCTCAGGCGCCTCAGGAGCCCGAGCGCGGGCCCTTCCGGCGGCCGTGCAGGAAGCGGACCATTCCCAGCGTCCGGTTCAGGTCCTTCTCCGACCGCCCGAACGAGGTCAAGTTGGCGGGCGGCTTCATCCACTGGCTGGCGATGGACTTGGCCCGGGTGAACTCCCGCAGGCCGTCGGCTCCATGGATCCGCCCGAACCCGGACTCCCCCACCCCCCCGAACGGCAAGGCCGGGACCAGCATGAACGACACCACCGAGTTGATCGCGGTCGCCCCCGACCGCAACGACCGGGCCGCCACCAGAGCCCGCCGCCGGCTCCCGGAGAAGATGGTCGCCCCCAGCCCATACGCGCTGGCGTTGGCCAGGCGGACGCCCTCTTCGAGGCTGGCCACCCGCCGCACGGTCAGAGTGGGGCCGAACGTCTCTTCCCGGACCGCCGACGCATCCTCCGGCACGTCGGTGAGGATGACCGGCCGGACGTAGCCGCCGTCGATGGCGTCGTCGGCCGACTCCAGGGGCTCGGGCAGGGCCCGGCCGCCGCGGGCGACGGCGTCGGCCAGGTGACGCCGGATCACCTCGATCTGCGACGGCATGGTCATGGGGCCGTAGGCGGCGCCCGGCTCGCTGCCGGGGCGCAGGCCGGAGACCCGCTCGGTCAGCTTGGCCAGGAACGTCTCGTACACCGGGTCGGCCACGTAGACGCGTTCGACCCCGATGCAGGTCTGGCCGGCGTTGGACAGGCCGCCCCAGGCGGCGGCGTCGGCGGCCGCGTTGAGGTCGGCGTCGGCGTCGACGATGAGGGCGTCCTTGCCGCCGCATTCGGCGATGACGGGGGTCAGGCTGGTGGCCGCGGTGGCCATGACCTTGCGGGCGGTGGCCGCCGAGCCGGTGAACGCGAGCTTGTCGACCCCGGCCGCGGTGAGCGCGGCGCCGGTCCGGCCGTCCCCGGTCAGCAGCTGGAGCACGGGCTGGGACGCGCCCTGGCCGGCGGCCTCGGCGAACGAGCGCACCAGGTACTCACCCACGGCGGGCGTGAACTCGCTGGGCTTGAAGATCACCGCGTTCCCGGCCGCCAGCGCGTAGGCGATGGAGCCCATCGGGGTCAGCACCGGGTAGTTCCACGGGCCGATGACGCCGATGACCCCGAGCGGCTGGTATTCGACGGTGGCGACCAGGTTGAGGGCGGTCACGCCGCTGAACACCCGGTGCGGCCCGAGCACCCGCCGGGCGTGCCGGGCGGCCCAGTCGATGTGCAGGATGGCCAGCACGATCTCAAGCTTGGCGTCGTCGGCGGGTTTGCCGGTCTCGTCGTGGACCAGGGCCGCCAGCCCGTCCAGCTGCTGGGTCAGGTGCGACTTCCAGTCCAGCAGGCGGTTGCGGCGGCCCCGCCAGCCCAGGCCGGCCCACCAGCGGGCGGCCTCACGGGCGCGGCTCACCGCCACCGTGGCCTCGTCCGGCCCGGCCACCGGGAACGTGGCGATGACCTGCCCGGTCGCCGGGTTCAGCGTTTCGAACGTGCCGGTCTCCCCGTCGGTCCGGGAAGTCTGGGAGGTTGTCATGGGGCACCGCCGTCCTGCCGAGGCCTGGAGTGTTAAGTAAATCACTGGGCGGGGGCCAGAAACTACCCGCCAGTAGCAAACGACCAATAGCCCGACCAGCAGCCCGGCTGATGGCCACGCCAGCAGCCATCGAGCAGTAGCCATCGAGCAGTAGCCATCGATTTGGGAGACCCGTTGCCGACTCGTCCCTACGTGCTGATCAGCTGCGCCATGTCGGTGGACGGCCGGATCGACGACACCAGCCCGGAGCGGCTGGTGCTGTCCGGCCCGGCCGACCTGGCCCGCGTCGATGAGCTGCGGGCCAGCTGCGACGCGATCGTGGTCGGCGCCAATACGATCCGGCGCGACAACCCCCGGCTGCTCATCCGCGACCCGGAGTTGCGCGCCCGGCGGGTGGCGGCCGGGCGGCCGGAGCACCCGGTCCGGGTGACCTTGACCGGCACGGGCGAGCTGGATCCGGCCGCGCGGTTCTTCCGCCCGCCGCCCGCGCCGTTGCTGGCCGCGCCGTCTTTGGCCGCGCCGTCTTTGGCCGCGCCGTCGCTGGCCGCGCCCTTCCCGGGGACGCCCGCGGCCCGCCCGCCGCTGGTCTACTGCGCCAGCCCCGCCGTCCCGGCCGCGCGGGCCCGGCTCGGGACCCTCGCCGAGATCATCGACGCCGGTGACCCTGCTTCCGTCCGTTTCATGTTCCAGAATTTGATCGAAGGTGGGTGTGCGCGCGTCCTGGTCGAGGGCGGGGCGACCGTGCTGCGCGAGGTTCTGGTGTCCGGCCTGGCCGACGAACTGCAGCTGGCGGTGGCCCCGTTTTTCGTGGGGCAGGAGGCCGCCCCGTCGTTCGCGCTGCCGGGCCCGTATCCGGCCGGTCCGGCCGACCCGATGACCCTGGCCGAGGTGCGCCGGGTCGACGGGCCGGGTGAGGAGGGCGGGCGGGGCAGCATGGTGGCGCTGCGCTACCTGCTCGGCCCGGGCGGGGCCGACACCAGGTTCCTGCGCGCGGCGATCGAGCTGTCCCGGCAGTGCCCGCCGTCCGACACCGCGTTCGCGGTCGGCGCGATCGTGGTCTCGGCGGCCGGGGACATCATGGCCACCGGGTTCTCCCGCGAACAGGAGTCACAGGACCACGCCGAGGAGGTGGCCCTGCGCAAGCTGGACCCGGCCGACCCGCGCCTGGCCACGGCCACGATCTACAGCTCACTGGTCCCGTGCAGCGACCGCGCGTCCCGCCCGGTCACCTGCGTCCAGCACATCCTGGCCGCGGGCATCGGCCGGGTGGTGTTCGCCTGGCGCGAGCCCCCCATCTTCACCGAGGGCCGCGGCGCCGAGCAACTGCGCGCGGCCGGCGTCACCGTGGCCGAGTTCCCGGACCTGGCCGGCGACGCGGCGGCGATCAACGCTCACCTCATGGGGCCAGCGCCTCAACCCCCGCGATGAAAAGGTCGATGCCGAAGCGGTAGTGGAAGTCCGGGTTGACGGTGGTGAACGGAACCGCGCACTCCACCAGGCGGGGGTACTGGTCGGCCGGCAGCAGCGCGATCTTGACCTGCTTGCGCCGCTGGTGCTCGGCCCGCTCGGAGTCGGTCAGGCTGGCCTTCACGTCGGGTTCGAAGCCCGGCTCGCTCATGACCAGCGAGAGCGCCGTCCACATCCCGGCCCGGGTGATCTCGCTGGCCTGCTCGGGGTCGAAGCCCGCGCCGCGCAGCAGGCCGAGGGCGATCTCGGCCGCGCGCATCGGGCCCTCGCCCTCCTTCTCGTTCACCAGCACCAGCTGGGCCCCGGACGGGTGCGCCCGCAGCACCTCGACCAGTGACTTCATGATGGCCCGGAGCTGGTCCGGCCACGGCGCTGACTGATCGACCTCCAGGTCGACCTCGTTCCAGATGTGATCGCTCAGCCCGGCCAGCAGCTCTTCCTTGCTCCGGAAGTGCCAGTACAGCGCCATCGGGGTGACGCCGAGTTCGGTGGCCAGCCGCCGGATGGTCAGGGCGTCGATCCCGTCCCGGTCGGCCAGCTCAAGGGCCCGGCCGACCACCGCGCTCTTGGTGAGCCGGGGCCGGTCGGCGTCTTCTGCCGTTTTCGCTGCCATCACTTGACAACTATACACCGTATAAGGCAGCCTCTACAACGTACATATACGACGTACATGTACGGCGGATAGGTCCGGCGTACAGGACGCGGGCGCAACCGAGACGATGAAAAGAGGCGGTGCCGAAATGTCACGGCGCTGGTGGACGCTGGTCGCGGTGAGCCTCGCGACCCTGATGGCCTACTTGGACAACAATGTTGTGAACGTTGCCCTCCCGACGATCCAACGCGACCTGCACCTGTCCGTGTCCGGGCTGGAGTGGGTGGTCAGCAGCTACCTGCTGGTGTTCGCCGGGCTGCTGCTGGCCGGGGGCCGGCTGGCCGACCACTACGGCCGGCGGCGGATCTTCCTGATCGGCCTGGGCATCTTCACGGCGTCGTCACTGGCCTCCGGACTGGCTGGCGACGCCGCCGTGCTCATCGCCAGCCGGGCCGTGCAGGGCCTCGGGGCCGCGCTGATGGTGCCGACCACGCTGGCCATCATCCTGGCCACGTTCAACGATGCGCGAGAGCGCAACATCGCGGTCGGCATCTGGAACGCGATCGCGGCCCTGGCCCTCGCCATCGGCCCGCTGATCGCCGGTCTCATCAGCCAGCATCTGCACTGGGGCTGGATCTTTTTCATCAACGTGCCGGTCGGGGTGGCCACCGCGATCATCGCGCTGCCCGCGATGGACGAATCCCGCGGCGGCGCCGACGGCGAGGCCCGGCGCCTGGACACGCCCGGCCTGGTCGTGTCCGCGGTCATGCTGTTCTCGCTGGTGTACGCGCTGATCGAGGGCCAGGACCGCGGCTGGACGTCGCTGGTCATCCTCGCCGCCTTCGTGCTGGCCGCCGTCGCCCTGGCCGGGTTCCTGCTGGTGGAGCGCCGGGCCGCCCAGCCGATGGTGACGCTGTCGATGTTCCGCTCCCGGGTGTTCTCCGGCGGCACGGTGACGATGATGCTGTGGGGCTTCGGCGTGTTCGGGATCTACTTCTTCACCGCGCTCTACCTACAGGACATCCTGGGCTTCTCGCCGACCAAGGCCGGGCTCGCCTTCGTCCCCATGGCGCTGGCCGTGGTGGTGTTCTCCGGGCTGGCCGGCCCGATCGCCGCGCGGATCCGCACGGCCGGGGCGGTGGCCGGGGGCATGCTGGTGATGGCGGTCGGCCTGATCCTGTTCGCCCTGCTCGGCGCCCACGCGAGCTTCACCGCGCTGATCCCCGCCTTCCTGGTCTTCGGTGCGGGGGCCGGCCTGATGAACGTGCCGCTGACCACCGCCATCCTGGGAGCCATGCCGCCGGAGCGGTCCGGCATCGCCTCGGCTCTGCTGAACGCCTCACGGGAGGTGGCCGGCCTGCTCGGCATCACCATAATCGGGGCGGTGCTGCGGACCCGGCAGAGCTCCGCACTCCGGGGCGGCGCCCACCCCGTCACCGCGTTCCTGGACGGCTACCACGCCGGCCTGTACGTGACGATCGCGCTGATGGTGGCCGGGGTGGCGGTCAGCTGGCTGACCCTGCGCCGGTACACCGCCGAGCGGCCCGCGGTGGCCGAGGAACTGGCCACGGACGGCCCGGCTCCGGTCCCGGCGGGGCCTGGTGCATAACCCCTGGTCAGAAGCCGCCCGCCGGCAGCGTGCTCAGGTCCAGGTCGGCGGTCTCGCTGATGCCGTGCACCGCGGTCACGGTGGCCCAGCCGTCGCGGATCAGGGCCCAGTCGCTGTCGGCGTCCACGTTCGCCCCGAAGTCGGCGAAGGTGACCGGGATGGCGCCCTCGCGCAACTCGCCCACGGTCACCGTGGCCGCCCCGTAACTGGCCAGCCCGGCCGCCCGCAGCCCGCGTACCTGGTCCAGCGGCCGGTCCGGCACGTTCAGGTTGACCACCACCGCGGGAACGGCCCGGGGCAGATACCAGTCCAGGGCCCGGGCCGACACGGCCTCGGCCGTGTCCCAGTGCACCGAGGCGTCCCGGGCCAGCGAGAAGGCCATCCCGGGCAGGTCCGCCGAGGCCGCGGTCAGGGCGGCCCCCACCGTGCCCGAGTGCAGGATGGCCCGGCCCAGGTTCGGTCCCCGGTTGATGCCGGCCAGCACGATGTCCGGGCGGCCGCCGAAGCCGCCGTGCCCGGCCACGAAGGCGATCATGGCCGGGGTGGCCCGCACCGCCAGCGTGGGCACGTCCTCCAGCCCGTCCAGCTTGCGTTCCTCGGCCAGCAGCCGGCCGCCGGACTCCAGGGCCGACATCATCGCGCTGGTCCCGCTGCGTTCGGAGTCCGGAGCGGCGATGGTCACGTCCAGCCCGGCGGCCACGGCCACCCGGGCCAGCAACCGCACCCCTGGACTGTCGATCCCGTCATCGTTGGTGATCAGTGCGCGCATGGGGCCATTATCCAGGTGTTCTTTTGCATCAAAACGCGAAACTCGCACCACAAAGGCACGGTAGCGTCGCCGCGTGGACCGCGGGGACTGCGACGGGGCTGGCCGGTGGCCGCTGGCCGGGCTGCCGGGTGGGCTGACCCTGGCCAGCTACCTGACCGCCGAGCCCGCGGCCGCGGCCCAGTACCGGCTGATCGTGGATGTCCTGCTGGATGAGCAGGAGCGCAACCTGGCCGGGGTGTCCCGGCCTGGCCTGGATGTCCTGCTCCGGGACCGCCTGGACGGGCCGTGGCTGGCCACCCTTCCGCTGGACCGCCGTCTGGGCCAGCTCGTGGACTGGGGCGTGGCCGATCAGTGGCCCGGTCCCGGCGGCGTGCCGCACTATCAGCTCACCGAGGCCGCGGCCCGGCTGCACCGCGCGGTCCGCGCGCTGGCTACGGACCGCGGCGACCCCGGTGCGGACCCGGGCGCGGACCCGGGTGGCTCGGTCGCGGCCAGCGTCGCGCCCCCGGTGCTGGCCGGTCACCTGGGCCGGCTGGCCGCCGCGGTCCCGGGCCAGCCCGGAGACGCCGCCCAGGCCTGGTCGGTGGTGCGCACCACGTTCGGGGCCATGGCCGAGGCCGCCGCGGGCTGGCAGACCCGGCTGGCCGCCGCGCTGGCCGGGGCGGCCGACCC
>DATDIH010000203.1:0-14495 GCA_036521155.1 Streptosporangiaceae bacterium | reverse complement strand
GCAGGCCCCGGCCTGGCACCTGGTCGCGTTCTTCGTGCCCCTGTACCTCATCGAGATCGTCACGCTGGCGCTGCTGGCGGCGTCCCCGATGGTGCGGCTGCGCCGGGTCACCTGCTTCGGCTTCGCGTCGATCCTGGTCGTATTCGCGATCTGGGCCCTGTTCGGGTTCGGTTATCCCAGCACCGAACCGGCCTACGCCCTGAACGTGGTGTCGAAGATCCTGGCCTTCGTGACCGCGCTCACCCTGTTCCTGCCCCCGCCGGACCTCGGCGCGCAGCCCTCAGCCCGGGCCTCAGCCGAGGCCTCAGCCGAGCCCGTGCCGCTCGGCGAAGGCGCTGAGTTCGTCCCGCTGTCCGGCCAGGTCGGCGGTGGTGGGGCTGACGATCAGCCGGGTGACGCCGTCGGCGGCCAGGGGCGCGACGTCGTCCGGGGTCATTGCGATGTTGCCCCAGCGGGTGTACTCCAGCGCGTCGCCGTCGCGCCCGGCCGCGCGGGCCGTCTCGCGCATCAGGGCGACCTGGGCCGCGCGCTGCTCGTCGTTGATGCCGCCACCGGGGAAGTACCCGTCGCCGCGTAGGCCGGCCCGGCGGGCGGCGGCCGGGCTCGACCCGCCGACGTGGATGGGCAGCGTGCTGGCCTGGTACGGCTTGGGGAAGCTGCACAGGTCCTGGAACGAGTAGAACTCGCCGTCGTAGCTCACCCCGTCGGCGTCGCCGGCCCACAGCCGCCGCAGCACGTCGATGGCCTCGTCAGCCCGGCGCCCGCGGGTGTGGAAGTCGACCCCGGCCGCCTCGGCCTCCTTGGCCAGTGAGCCGACTCCGATCCCGAACAGCCGCATCCGGCCCCGGGACAGCTGGTCGATGGTGGCCAGCCGCTTGGCCAGGACCACCGGCTGGTGGAACGGCAGCAGCAGCACCCCTGTGCCCAGCAGCAGCCGCTCGGTGACCGCGGCCACGAAGCTCAGCACTTCGAGCGGATCGGCGATCGGCGTGTCCGGCGCGATCGGCATCCGGCCCAGGGTCACGCCGGGGTACAGCGCGATGTGTTCGGTCGTGAAGAACGACTCGAACCCGCACTCCTCCGCGTGCCGGGCGACCGCCGTGACCTGTTCGGGGGCGATCCCGAAGAAACCGGTATGGTAGACGACCCCGTACTTCAGCCCACTCATGCTCGCACGCTAACAGCTGCACAAAAACACACGGCCACCGGGATTAAATCGTCGCCTTGGCGGGCCAAATAGCGCATGGTTGTTGGAAGCTGCTGATTTCTACGGAGGGATCCATCATGCGCAGCTCGTTCATAAGACGCTTCGTCCCGTTGCTGGCCGCGGTGCCGCTGGCGTTCATACCCGCCGCCGCCGCGGGAGCGTCCGGCACAGCTGCGTCCGGCACTTCCGCGTCCGGCACGGCCGCCGCCGGGAGCACCCCGAGCGGAACTCCTGTGCACGCCAGGATCACCAACCGCCAGATCCTGGGCACCTCCAGTAGCTCCAGCACCACCCCGGCCGCCCCGAGCAGCCCGAGCACCCTGCCGTCCAAGCAGGACCAGATCAAGGTGCTCACCGCGGCCCTGAACACCATGCAGGCCAACTACAGCAAGTTCGCCGACTTCAGCCCGGGCCCGCAGGACATCTTCGACTACGGCATCGGCAACCTGTGGAAGCAGGGCATCGACGGGGCCGGCACCACGATCGCGGTCGTCGAGGGCTGGGACCTGCCCTCCATCGCCGCCCAGGTTCACTCGTTCGACCAGAACTTCGGCCTGCCCGACCCGGACATCGAGACCGTCTACCCGACCGGGCCGCTGCCCGCGACCTGCCCGCCGGGCATGGTCAAGCTGGGCAGCTACGGTTCGTGTAACGCCTGGGGCGGGGAACTGGCTCTGGACGTCATCACCGCCCACCTGATCGCGCCCTACGCCAAGATCATCATCTCGGCCACGCCCGCCGACACCGAGGAGACCGACGACGCGGTCAGCCAGGTCGCGATGCCCGAGCTGATGAAGGCGGTGGAGTACATCGCCCAGAACCACCTGGCCAACACGATCTCGATCAGCGACGGCTCCGGCGAGTCGACCTACAGCAGCAAGGAAGAGATCACCTCCCAGGACCCCGGCGAGCTGACCGCGGCCGCCGCCGGCATCCCGGTGCTGGTGGCCACCGGTGACTGCGGGGTGGTGCAGAACCTGACCAACGCCAGCGGCCAGTGCGGCAACGTGTCGCAGGGCCCGGACACCGCGGCCTGGGACGACTCCCCGTGGGTGACCGCGGTCGGCGGCAGCGTGCCCAACGTGAGCCCCACCGACGGCAGCAAGCTCGGCCCGGACCCGGTGTGGCACGAGGGCCCGTTCTCCGAGGGCGCCGGTTACTCCTCGGTGTATGCCCGGCCCAGCTACCAGAACGGCGTCGCGCACATCACCCAGAGCCCGATGCGCTCGGTGCCGGACATCACCACCGACGCCCAGGACGGCACGTCCGAGGCGGCGCCGCTGCTGAACGGCGTCCTGGCCCTGGCCACCCAGGTCAACCAGGGCAACAACGTCGGGCCGATCAACCCGCTGCTGTACAACGTGCTCGGGCCGCGCGGGGTCAAGGCCGGGATCGAGGACGTGGTCTCCGGCAACAACTCGGCCACCACCTCGAACGGCACCGTGACCGTGCCCGGTTTCTCAGCGGCCAAGGGCTTCGACGTGGCCAGCGGCTGGGGCACGATCAACGCGGCCACCTTCGTGCCGAGCCTGGTCGCGGCCACCCGGGCCAATGGCCAGGACGCCGCCACCCGGCACCAGGCCGCCACCGCCCTGGCCCAGCTGACCGCAGGCGTCCAGTTGTCCGCCACCGGCGCCGGCGGCTCGGAGTACCTGCTGGCCGGCGGGTTCCTGCCCGGCCACCCGGTGCACCTGACCGTGGACGGCCAGGCCGTGGCCACCCTGACCGCGACCCCGCTGGGCACGGTCACCTACATGATCGACCCCGCCACCCTGAACCTGCCCGCGGGCACCCATCAGGTCGAGCTCAGCAGCCTGCTGATAACTCAGACCGGCAGCTTTCGAACCAGGTAAATAAACCCAGAAACCGCGGGGCCCGGCCATCCAGCCGGGCCCCGCGCTGTACATCGGCTAACCGCTACCAGCGGGACAGGTCGAACGGCCGCAGGAAGGGGGCAACCTGGTAGCGGGTGAACTCCGGCGCGGTGGCCACGAACGAGCTGCCCGACGTGTAGATGTTGTACGACGGGCCCAGGCTGGCCGCCTCGGCGTTCAGCTGGCCCGGGGTCAGCGCCCCGTAGTTCCAGTGCCCGCTGTTCAGCCGGTTGATCAGCGTCTGCACGGCGGTGATGGTCTCGGCCGGGGTGAACGCGCAGTGCCCGGCCCGGTGCACGAAGATCTGGGCCAGCTTGGCCCCGTTCCCGGCCCGGTCCACGACCTGGCGGTAAGCCTGCTCGTTCTCGGGCACGACCAGGCCGTCGCCGGTGGTGTGCATGGTCAGCACCGGGATCCGGATCTGGCCGTTGAAGCTGATGTTCTGGCTCAGGTACTGCACCGCGGACGGCTTGGCGCTGATCCGCTGGGAGTGGTTGAGCTCGTTCAGGTCGGCCGACAGGCTCAGCCCGGCCTGCTTGTACAGGGCGGCCACCTCAGTGCGGTCGGCCGACTTGAGGTACTGGGCGAAGTAGTTGACCCCGGTGTTCCAGGACGGGTTGCCGCCCGCCCGGGCCTCCAGCTCGGCCCGGAAGTCGAACACGAACGGGAAGGTGACCTGGCTGTCCCACTGGTACTGATTGGCTTCCTGGCCGGCGAAGTCGCTGGCCGCGGGCTCGGGTGACAGCGGCGTGAACCAGCCTGGGGTGTCGGCCAGGGCCGCGGCCAGGGCCAGCCGGGCCCGGCCCTGCGGCGTCTGCTGAGCCGCGGCCGCCGCGGTCTCGGCCCCGGTCAGGTTGGCGGTCGGGTCGGTGATGTTGACCACCTGCACCGACGGGTCGACCAGTTGCTGGAACGCGAATGACGAGTCCAGCGCGGTGTTCCAGGTGCCCACCCCGCCGGACAGCACGCCGCACATGGGCAGCGCGGCGTTGAACAGGTTCGGGTACCGCTGGATCAGCCCGGCGGTGATGATGCCGCCCAGCGAGTGGCCCCAGGCCACCGTCCGCGACGGGTTCCGGTAGGTCCGCCCGAACACCCCCAGCGTGCTCGCCTGGTCGGGCAGGGCCTGCTGGATGGCCCAGCCGGTGCTGGCGTAGGACGAGCCGGCCAGCGCGTACCCGTGGCTGAGCATCCAGCTGGCGGTGACCGGGTCGCCCGCATCCTGGGCCGGGTTGGCCGAGCCCGGGGTCACGTAGCCGTGGCTGTACAGGAAGAGCGTGCCGTTCCACTTCCCGGCCGGGCACTGGATCTCATAGGTGGCCCCGTCCGGCAGCGAGCCGTTCAGCGTGGTCACCGCCCCGGTCGACCCGCAGCCGGCCCCGTGACCCGATCCCGCGCCGGCCGATCCGGCCAGGGCGGGCGCGGCTGGGATCAACCCCAGGACCAGCCCGATTGCCGACAGTCCCCACAAAGCCCAACGGCTTCGCCTCATCACGACCACGCTCCATCGTCAAGGACGCGAATTTCCGGCTACGCCAAGGACAATAACCCGGATTGTCCCAATTGCCACCGCCGGAAATTGAGGCGACCTACTGACCTCGTTTAACGCACACTGTCCGAATGAGCGACGTTGCCAGCCCGGCCCCGGCCGCGCCAGCAGATCCGGCCCCGCGGCCCCTTATCGAGGCCCCGCGCCTGGTCGGCCCGACCGCCGATGTACGCGACTCCTACCTGGCCGGCGAGCGGGCCATGAGCCGGTCCGAGGGCTTCCCGCTCGATCCGCTCGACCGGGCCGCCGAAGACTTCCCGGCCTGGGTCCGGGACTGGCGGGGCGTCCGGATCCGCTGGGGTGTGCCGTCCACCGTGTTCTGGTACGTGGCCGGCCAGGAGTACCTGGGCACGCTGGTCCTCCGGCACCGGCTCACTCCCGAACTGGCCGACGTCGGCGGCCATATCGGCTACCACATCGTGCCGCCCTGGCGCCGGCAGGGCCACGCGACCCGGATGCTCGCGGCCGGCCTGGCCGAGGCCCGGACCCTGGGCCTGGACCGGGTCCTGCTCACCTGCGACATCGGCAACGAGCCGTCCCGCCGGGTCATCCTGGCCAACGGCGGCGTCCCCGACGGCCGCTCCGGCCACGACGACCGCTTCTGGATCGATCTGGCCACCCCACTGAAATAGCCACCCCACAGAAAGGGCCTTCATGTCCCACGTGACTCCGGACGCCCAGGGCGCGGTCCTGGTCCGCACCGGCGACGCCGAGACGATCAGCGAGCCGGGCCGGGTCCTGCGGCTGCTGGCCGACAGCTCGGCCACCGGCGGCCTGCTCAGCACCCAGCGGGTCACCCTCCTGAACGGCATCGACGGCGCCCACCCGCACCATCACGCCAAGTCCGGCGAGCTGTTCTACGTCATCGGCGGCACGGTCCAGCTGCTCATCGGCGACCAGGTCACCGAGGCTCACGAGGGTGACCTGGCCTTCGTGCCGCCCGGCCTGGCCCACGCCTTCGCGGCCAAGGCGGGGGCCGACACCGATCTGCTGATCGTGATCACCCCGGGGGTCGAGCGGTTCGAATACTTCCGCCACCTGGCCCGCATCGCCAAGGGGGAGGTGCCGCTCGAGAGCCTGCTCGAGGTGCAGGAGTGCTACGACACCTGGTTCGGCGCCAGCGAGCCCTGGCAGCGGGCCCGCAAAGGCCCCGGCGCCTGACTCAACCCGCCTGACTCAACCCGCCTGGCCGACGCCGGCCAGGAACTGCCGCAGCGCCTGGTGGTACGGGCCGATGGTGCTGATCTCGGCGTACTCGCCCGCGCCATGCTGACCGTGCCCGCCCACGCCGAACGCCACCGCCGCGATGCCCAGCGCACCGTAGAAGCGCCCGTCACCCGCGCCATGCTTGCGCAGGAAATCGGGCTCGAACCCCTGATCCCGGGCCGCCGCCTGCAGCCGCGCGATCTCCGGCCGGCCCGGGTCGGTGTAGTGCGGCGCGTCCAGGTGCTGGACCACCGCGGTGACCCCCGGCTCACAGAATTCCTGCAGGTAGGCGGCGATCTCGTCGGTGGTCCGGCCGGCCAGGTCGCGGTCTTCGGGCGGGAACCGGATGTCCAGCCAGGCCTCGGCCTGGGCCGGGATCTGGTTCCGGGCCTGGTTCGGGGTGTGGACCCGGGCCAGGTTGACCGTGGTCCGCCACTGTTCGGCGGTGGCGATCGGGTACCGCGCCAGCAGCCGCTCCACGCTGCGCATCAGGGCGACCAGGGCGTTGTGCCCCAGCCACTGGTAGGCGCTGTGCGCGCCGTGGCCTTCGGCTCGCAGGTTGACCCCGAGCATGCCCTTGGACTCGGTGACGATGCGCAGCCCGCTGGTCTCCCCGATGATCACGAACCGCCCCCGCACGCCGCGAGCGAGCTGGTGGCGGGTGCCGTTCCGGCCGCCGACCTCCTCGTCGGTGACGAGCTGAAGCGCCACCGGTTGCGGCAGGCTGGCGGCCAGCTCACGGAAGGCCAGCGCCTCGGCCAGCGCGGAAATCTTCATGTCCTGCGCCCCGCGCGCGTAGAGCCGGTCACCGTCCCGGCGGGGCTGGAAGCCGTCGGCATCAGCCGGGACCACATCGAGATGAGCATTCAGGATTACCTGGAAGGTCGGATCTTCGGCTCCCTCGGCACGCCCGGTGTACACCAGTGCGCTGGGCTTACCGGCGGACTCGAACCGGCGCACCTCGAATCCCGGACCCACGAAGTCCAGCACGTACTCCAGGGCCCGGTGCAGCTGGTCGGGCCGGTCGGCGGTGGACGGGATGGACAGCAGGTCGCTGGCCGCGGCCAGGAACCAGTCCAGATCCAGGCCAGCTACCCCAGCAACCCCATCCACCCCAAGTCCCCTCCGAAAGTCCCCTCCGGCCCCGGCAGCCCGATCAGCCGCAGAATCTGTCACGGCAGCATGACTTCGATCAGATGCGGACCAGGATCGGCCAGCGCCTCCCGCAGCGCCGCCGCGAACTCGGCCGCCGTGCTGGCCCGCCGGGCGGGCACACCCAGCCCGGCCGCCAGCTGGGTGAAGTCAAGCGTCGGCCGCGACAGGTCCAGCAGGTTCCGTGCCGCCGCCCCCGGCGCCCCGGTCGCCGCCCGGTCCAGCTCCAGACCCAGAATCGCGTAAGCCCGGTTGCTGAACACCACCGTGGTCACGTCCAGGTTCTCCCGGGCGCAGGTCCACAGCCCGGAGATCGTGTACATCACGCTGCCGTCGGACTCCAGCGCCAGCACCGGCCGGTCCGGGCAGGCCAGCGCGGCCCCGACCGCCATCGGCAGCCCGTGCCCGATGGCCCCGCCGGTCACCGTGAGCCAGTCGTGCGGTGGCGCCCCGGCGGTGGCGCTGCCCAGCCCCAGCCCCGAGGTGTTCGACTCGTCGCTGACGATCGCCCCCTCCGGCAGCAGCGCGCCGATCACGGTCGCGGCCGTGCCCGCGTCCAGCACGCCGTCCGGCAGCCCGGGCCGCGCGGGCGCCTCGGCGGCGGGCTTGGTGCCGGGCGCGACCAGGTCGGCCAGCGCGGTCAGCGCGCCGGTCACGTCGTCGCCCGGCCCGGCCAGCAGGTGCACGTCGGCCCCGTCCGGCACCAGCGAGCTGGCCTGCCCCGGGTAGCCGAAGAACGACACCGGGGCCGGCGTCCCGGCCAGGATCAGGTGCCGGGTCCCGGCCAGCTGCGGGGCGGCCATCTCGGCCAGGTAGGCCAGCCGGCTGACCCGGGGCAGCCCGGCGCCGCGTTCCATCCGGGCCGGGAACGTCTCGGCCAGCAGCCTGGTCCCGGTCGCAGTCGCGATCCGGCTGGCCGCCTCCAGGGCCGCCCGGTGCAGCGCGTCCCCGCCCAGCAGGATCAGGGCCGGCTCGTCCCCGCCCAGCAGCGCGGCCACCTCGTTGATGACCGGCTCGGGGGCCCGCGAGGGCGGCCGCAGCGGGAACGGCCGCGCGGGCTCGGCGCCGTCGGCCCAGGCCAGGTCGGCGGGCACGATCAAGGTGGCGATGGTGCCCGCCGCGGCCGTGGCCACCGCCTCGGCCGTGTCCCGGGCCAGGTCCCCGGGGTGCAGGGTGCGGCGCACCCAGCCGGACACCGTGCCGGCCAGCGCGTCGATGTCCGACTCCAGCGGCGCGTCGTAGCGCTTGTGGTAGGTGGCGTGGTCGCCGACCAGGCTGACCAGGGGGGTGCGGGCCCGCCGCGCGTTGTGCAGGCCGGCCAGGCCGTTGCCCAGCCCGGGGCCCAGGTGCAGCAGGGTCGCGGCCGGGTGCCCGGTCATCCGCCCGAACCCGTCGGCGGCCCCGGTGGCCACCCCTTCGAACAGGCACAGCACCCCGCGCAGCTCGGGCAGCCGGTCCAGCGCCGCGACCAGATGGATCTCGGACGTGCCCGGGTTGGCGAAACAGACCCGGACCCCGGCCCCGGCCAGCGTCCGCCCCAGCGCCTCCGCCCCGTTCACGCCGCGCCCTCGGCCGCGGTATCCCCGATGGGCTGCTCCTCGGCCTGGCCCTTGTCGTCCGGCCGCGACCGGGTCAGCCAATGCAAGGTCGCGGCCGCGCTGGTCGCGTAGATCAGGTGCTGGAACATGCTGGTCACGATCACGTCGTTGCGCCAGCGCCAGGGCGGGGGAGTGTCACCCAGCACCGGGAACATCACACAGGCCATGGCCATCATGCCGGCCCAGTACAGGCCGGTGGCCCGGACCAGCCCGAGTCGCTGGCCGAGCGGCACCAGCCCCACGCCGAACAGCGACCCGTACCCCCAGTGCACGGCCAGCCCGAGCCGGAACGACGCCTCGTCGCTCAGGTCGGACTGGCGCAAGATCTTGGCCGCAACCAGCACGGGCACGTTGCTGTCGTCGTAGTCCAGCGGCCCGTCCACGTTCCGGCGAATCCGCCGTTCGGCCCAGTAGCTCGCGTTCATCGCGGTCGTGGCCACCAGCCCCGCGAGCAGCCCGTTGCGCACCAAGGTCCGCCATCCCATGCCGCTCATTATGTCCAGGTCATCCCGGCCTACACCGTCACGCTTCCCCGGCCATCCCCCCACGATCAACACGCTTCCCCTCGCCCCATCCCCGTCGTTAGACTGAATGTTCAGTCAAACATTGGAGCAGGCCGTGACGGTCAACCAGGGCACCGACGCACCGGTAACACCAGACCAGGACAAGAAGCTGGCCGACATCATCACCGAGCAGGAGGCCATCTTCGTCCGCCGCCAGCCCGGCTCGGCCCGGCTGGCCCGGACCGCGCAGGGCGCGCTGGCCGGCGGCGTCACCTCCAGCTGGCAGATCACCGCCCCGCAGCCGGTATGGCTGAGTCACGGCCAGGGCTCCAAGGTCTACGACGTCGACGGCCAGGCCTACGTCGATCTGCACGGCGGCTACGGCGCCTCGCTGGCCGGGCACGCCCACCCGGCCATCGTCCGGGCCGTGCAGGAGCAGGTCGCCCGGGGCACGCACTTTGCCCAGCCGACCGAGAACGCCATCGCCGTGGCCGAGGAGCTCACCCGCCGCTTCGGCCTGCCGCAGTGGCGCTTCGGCAACTCGGGCACCGAAGCCACCATGGACGCCGTCCACCTGATGCGCTCGATCACCGGCCGCGACCTGATCATCAAGGTCGAAGGCGGTTACCACGGCCACCACGACTCGGTGCAGGTGTCGGTCATGCCCGAGCCGGAGGACATGGGACCGGCCCAGCGGCCCGCCTCGGCCGCGGCCAGCAGCGGCATCCCCGACGCCATCGTCCAGCTCACGCGGGTGACCGCCTTCAACGACCTGGCCGGAGTGGACCGCCTGCTGACCGAGCACCGTGGCCAGGTGGCCGGCATGATCGTCGAGCCCATCATGATGAACGCCGGCATCATCCAGCCCCAGCCCGGCTACCTGGCTGCCCTCAAGGACCTGCTGCACGCGCACGGCGCCCTGCTGACCTTCGACGAGGTCAAGACCGGCCTGACCAGCGGCCCGGCCGGCGTCACCGGCCTGTCCGGGGTGACGCCGGACATCATCTGCCTGGCCAAGGCCCTGGGCGGCGGCGTGGCCGTGGCCGCGGTCGGCGGGTCAGCCGAAGTCATGGAGCACGTGGCCAGCGGCGGCTACGAGATCGTGGGCACGTTCAACGGCAACCCGCTGGCCATGGCGGCGGCCCGGGCCATGCTGACCGAGGTCGCCACTCCGGCCGCCTACGACCACATCGACCGGCTGCGGGACCGGGCCGTGGCCGGCATCGAGGCCGCTATCGCCGACCACGGCCTGGCCGCCCACGTGGTCGCGGTCGGGGCCAAGGGCTGCGTGGTGTTCAGCCCCGAGCCGGTCCGCGACTACCGCGGCTTCCTCGCCGCTGACGACCGCTACAGCCACGCCCACTGGCTGTACCAGCACAACGGTGGGGTGTTTCTGCCGCCGTGGGGCAAGATCGAGCAGTGGCTGATCTCGGTCCAGCACAACGAAGCCGACATTGACCTGCTGGTCGGCAACTTCCGCCGGTTCGCCGCCGCCGTGACCGCCTAGCCCGCGTTACCGGACCTCAGGCGGCCGGCTCCTCCGCGAGCAGGTCGCGCACGCTGCGTGGCTCGCGGCCGAGGAGTTCGCCCAGGGTCGGGCTGACTTCGGCGAAGCTGCCCTGGCGGGCGGCCTGGAAGAAGCCGAGCAGCATGCGCGCCATCGGCCCCGGGGAACCGTGCGCGACCTGCGCGGCCACCCACTCCTCGTCGTCCATGACCACCCGCTGGATGTCGCGCCCGGTCAGGCCGGAGGCGATCGTGGCGATGTCGTCGAACGTCGGGGCCGCGCCCGCGGTCAGCGTGACCGGGCCGTCGAAGGACCCGTCGCGGGCCAGGATCGCCGCCGCCGCCTCGGCCTCGTCGCCGCGATCGGTCCACGAGGCCGGCCCGTCGGCTGGGGCCGCGATGGTCCCGCTCTCACGCCACGGCCCGAGCATCCAGCCCAGGCTGTGGGCGTAGAAGCCATTGCGCAGCGACGTCCAGGCCACGCCGGAATCGGCCAGCAGCGCCTCGGTCGCGGCGTGCACCCGGGCCGGCCGGAACGGGCTGTCGGGCCCGATGTGCTGGTGGCTGGTGTAGAGGATCCGGTGGGCTCCGGCCTTGACCGCGGTCTCGATCGCCACCCGGTGCAGCGGCACCGTGTCGCCGGGGTCGTTGGACGAGACCAGCAGCACCTGGCCGGCGCCCTCGAAGGCGTCGAGCAGGGCGGCCGGGTCGTCGTAGGAGCCGCGGCGCACCCGGACGCCGCGGTCGGCCAGGGGCCGGGCCTTGGCCACGTCACGCACGCTGACGCCAATCTGGCCGGCGGGCACGAGCTTGAGCAGGTGCTCGAGCGTGGCTCCGTTGAGGGCGCCGGTGGCGCCGGTGATCACGATCATGTGCTGCCATCCTCGCGTTATCGGTGATACTCGCTTGACGTTATCAAGGGAAAACCGATCTTCGCAAATATGTGTTATCGTCGATAACATGAGGAAGCCGGATGCGTCGCCGTCGCCGCGCGACCAGACGCGCGCCCACCTGGTCGAGGTGGCCGCCAAGCTGCTGGCCGACGGCGGGCCCGATGCGGTGACCACCCGCTCGGTGGCGCTGGCCGCGGGTGTGCAGGCGCCCACCATCTACCGGCTCTTCGGCGACAAGAACGGGCTGCTCGCCGCCGTGACCGAGCACGGCTTCACGACCTACATGGCCCGCAAGGCCCCCGACGACCCGGCGGCCGATCCGGTGCAGAACCTGCACGCCGGCTGGGAGCTGCACATCGGCTTCGGGCTGGCCAACCCCGAGCTGTTCCGGCTCATGCACACCGTGCTGAGCACGCCGGACGGCCAGGCCGCCGCCGCGGCCGGCGCCGGGATCCTGCGGGCCCGGGTCCACCGGGTGGCCGCGGCCGGACGGCTGCGCGTGACCGAGCGCCGGGCGATCGAGCTCATCGTCGCGGCTGGCCGGGGCGTCGTGTTCACCCTGATCGACCAGGCCGAGGACGAGCGCGACGACGGGCTCGCGGACACGGCGTGGGAAGCGGTCTGCGCGGCCATCCTGGTCCAGGACCGCGGCGCTGCCGTGGCCAGCCCGGCCGCCGCGGCCGTGACCCTGCGGGCCGCGCTACCCGACCTGGGCACGCTCACCGCGGCCGAGCGCGTGCTGCTCGGCGAGTGGCTGGACCGCATCGCCAGCTCCTGATCCGGCGTCCCCGGACTGGTCCCAGCCGACGCCCCTCAGTCGTCCTGCAGCAGGCTGAGCAGCCGGCTGAGCTGGGCGATGAACGTCTCGGCCGACTGGGCCCGGTCGCGGTCGTCACCGCCATCAACAACCAGGAAGCCACCTACCAGGGCCACCCCATCCCGTCCGTGCTCCGCGTGACCCTGGTCCTGACCGGCGCGGACCACGGCTGGCAACTGGCCGCCGCCCACCTGAGCTTCGTGGCGGGCACGCCGGGCGCCCCGCCCGTTCCCGGCCCGCCCGTCTCCGGCCCGCCCGCCGCTTAGCCCAGCTCGGCCCGCTAACCGCCCCGGCCCAGCCTCGGATCCAGACGAAACCGATCTTTTACCCGAAAGCCTTGCGCTCGCGACCTGCCGGGAGTACCTCTAACTTTGACGGAACGTTCAGTCAAAGACCGGTGAAGGACACGCGAAGCCGAACCACCAGGGGCTGGAACAGGGCAGGAACGAGGTGACCCGATGGCGCACCCGCCGAGCATCTCCCGGCGCGGGTTCCTGCGCGGGGCGGGCGCGGGCCTGGCCGCCGCGGGCACCGGCGGACTGCTGGAAGCCTGCGCGCCCGCGCTGGCCGGCTCGGGCGCGGTCCCGCTGCCCCGGCCCAGCCACCCGGTCACCTGGCCCGTCTCGCCGGACAACCCGGCCATCGCCGGCAACCTGGAGACCGAGAAGGACGCGACCCTGCAGGTGTACTCGTGGGTGGCGTACATCAACCAGGACGTGGTCAACAGCTTCGCCAAGAAGTTCAAGTGCAAGGTCCAGATCACCACGTTCAACACGATGAACGAGGCCCTGTCCAAGCTGCGCAGCGGGCTCAGCTACGACGTGCTGGTCGGGGCCACCGTGGACACGCTCGGCCAGCTCATCCAGTCCAAGCTGCTCCAGCCGCTGAACCACTCCTACATCCCGAACATCACCCAGGCCTGGCCCGACTTCAGCAACCCGTTCTACGACCGCGGCTGGCGTTACACCGTGCCGTACACGATCTACACCACCGGCATCGCCTGGCGGAAAGACCTGGTCTCCGAGAACCCGTATGCGATGAAGAACCCGTGGTCGCTGCTGTGGGACCCCAAGTACAAGGGCAAGACCGCGATCCTGGACGACTACCGGGAGGGCATCAGCCTGGGGCTGATGAAGAACGGCAGCCTGGACCTGAACACCACCGACCGCGGCCAGATCACCCGGTCCCGCCGGGTGCTGGAGGAACTGGCCAGCTCGGTCAACGTGCGGATCGACAACAACGACTACACCGAGGTCCCGACCGCCCAGACCTGGATCCACCACGCCTGGTCCGGTGACATGGCCGCGGCCGGCTACTACATGCCCAAGGGCACCAGCGTGGACACCGTGGGCTACTGGTTCCCCGCCGACGGCCGGGGTCCGGTGGCCAACGACACCAACGTGGTGCTGCGCTCGGCGACCCACCCGGTGCTGGCCCACCAGTTCCTCAACTACTTCCTGGACCTGCCCAACGTCCTCAACAACATCAGCTTCAACGGCTACATGCAGCCGCTCACCGGGGTCACCCCCAAGGTCCTGGTCAAGGAGCAGATCCTGCCCAAGGCGCTGCTGTCCACGGTGGTGCTGCCGTCCTACTTCCGCCGGGGCGTGAGCGAGCTCCAGCTCCCGGTGGACGCGGACGCGCTGTGGCAACAGGCCTGGCTCGTGGTCAGCAACGGAATCTAGGCGGTGCCGATGACCACCTCCACGCAATCTGCCCCCCAGCGGTCCGGCGCAGGCCAGCGCCGGCGCCCGCCCGCCCGGCGGCGCAGCCTGTTCTGGGTGGCCCTGGCCGCGCCCGGGATGCTCTGGCTGGTGCTGCTGTTCATCATCCCGTTCTACGCGGTGCTGGCCATCGCCATGGGCCAGCTGAACCGGCTGTACGAGACCCCGATCGCGGTCTGGAACCCGTTCGGCTGGAGCCTGGCCAACGTCACCAACGTGGGCCGGGACATCGCGGGCAGCACCTCGTTCGCCGGGCCGATCATCGGCCGCACCGCGCTCTACGTGGCCGTGGCGTCGGTGCTGTGCCTGGTCATCGGCTACCCGGCCGCCTACTTCGTGGCCCGGTTCGCGGGCCGCCGCAAGGGCCTGTTCCTGCTGCTGCTGATCGCCCCGTTCTGGATCAGCTACATGATGCGCATGCTGGCCTGGATCGACCTGCTGCAGGCCAACGGGTACGTGAACAAGG
>DATDIH010000202.1:0-3612 GCA_036521155.1 Streptosporangiaceae bacterium | reverse complement strand
AGCCGGGCCTGATCGCAGTGCCCCTGGGCGAGGCCGAGGGTATTCCACGTGCTTTCGCCATGCCGGACGAGCCAGAGGACCTGTGTGCTCTGGATCATGACCGGCAAGAGTGCCGGCTCTTTGTGAAAGACCAGTGAAATTACAGGCGTGTGTGGCAAGCTTCCAGCATCTTCTCAGCCTGATTTGATTCGGTAACAGGAATGAAGGCCGAACGTGCCGGGCAAGACCTTGCCCCCGCGCTGCGCGGCGAGCGGCTCCTGGTCGTGGACGACGACCCGGATGTCCGGGTTTCGCTGGAGCGCGCGCTGCGCTGCGCCGGATACGCGGTGACCACCGCGGTCCATGGCGCGGACGCGCTCGACGCGCTGGCCCGCGCGCCGGTGGACCTGATCGTCATGGACGTGCTGATGCCCATGGTCGACGGGTTCGACGCGTGCCGCAGGCTCCGTGCCCGCGGAGACGCCACCCCCATCCTGGTGCTCACCGCCCGGGACGCCGTGGACGACCGGGTGGCCGGGCTCGCCGCCGGGGCCGACGACTACCTGGTTAAGCCGTTTGCCCTGGCTGAGCTGCTGGCCCGGGTCCAGGCCCTGCTCCGGCGCAGCCGGATCGGCCGCGACGTGCTCGGGTACGCCGACCTGACCCTCGACGTCACCGCCCGCAGGCTGACCCGCGGCGACCGGATGATCGAGCTGACCAGGACCGAGTTCGGCCTGCTTGAGCTGCTGCTGCGCAACGCCGAGCAGGTGATCAGCTACGACGTGATCCGGGAGAGGGTGTGGGGCTACGGCGAGGCGCCCGCGTCCAACGCGCTGCAGGTGTTCGTCGGCTTCCTGCGGCGCAAGCTCGAGGACGGGGGCGGTCCCCGGCTGCTGCACAACGTGCGCGGCGTGGGCTACGTGATCAGGACCGCCCCGTGACCCGCCGGCTGAGCCGGCTGCGGCCGCGCCGCCCGCTCCGGCCGCTGATGCTGCGCACCCGGTTCACCCTGGCCGCGGCGGGCGCGGTCGCCGCGGTCACGCTGGCCGTCACCGCGGTGGCCTTCCTGGTGCTCCGCTCCGACCTGCAGGACCAGGTGCAGCAGCAGCTGCGGCAGCAGAGCGACGTGGTGTTCCGGGTGGCCCGGCATTACCACGGGCACATACCGGCCGGATGGGTCCCGCCGCACTCCGACCGGTTCGGGGTATCCAGCCCGTACGGACAGGTCGTGACCGCCCGGGGTGCCGTCTGGGCGCCGCCGGACGAGGGCCGGCTGCTGGCCGCGGATACCGCCGCGAAACAGGTCGCGGCCGGCCGGCACGGGCCCTACTACGCGGTGAGCAAGCTGGACGGGGTCCGTGCCATGGTGTACACCACGCCGCTGGCGCCTGGTCTGGCCGTGCAGCTGGCCGTGCCGCTGGCCACCGTGGACCAGGAGGTGACCAGCGTCGGCACCACGCTGGCTCTGCTCAGCGTGATCGGGGTCGGGCTGGCCGCGCTGGCCGGCTGGGCGGTGGCGCGGGCCGGGCTGGCGCCCGTCGGACGGCTGGCGGCGGTCGCCGAGGACGTGTCGGCGACCGGGGATCCGGGCCGCCGGGTGGAGGTGCACCGGGACGACGAGCTCGGCCGGCTGGCCGCGTCGTTCAACACCATGCTCGGCGCGCTGCAGCGGTCGCTGTCCGCGCAGCGGCAGCTGGTCAGCGACGCCAGCCACGAGCTGCGTACCCCGCTGACCAGCTTGCGCCTCAACGCCGAGCTGCTCGCCGCCGAACCCGGCCTGGCCGAACCCGAGCGCCGGGAGGTGCTCGACCGGGTGGTCGCCCAAGTCGCCGAATTGGGCCAGCTGGTCGCCAGCGTCACCGAGCTGGCCCGGGACGAGTCGCAGCCCGGCCCGCTCGGCCAGCTGGAGCTGCACAAGGTCGTCGAGGCCAGCCTGACGGGCGCCCGGCGGGACTGGGCCCAGACCGTCTTCACGGCGGAGCTCGAGCCGTGGCTGGTGACCGGCAGCACCGACAGCCTGCAGGTCGCGGTCAGGAACCTGCTGGACAACGCGGCCAAGTTCGGCCCGCCCGGCGCGCGGGTCGAGGTGTGCCTGCGGTCCGGCGAGCTCACCGTGCGCGACCACGGCCCGGGCATCGCCCAGGCCGACCTGCCCCATGTCTTCGACCGTTTCTACCGGGCGCCGTCGGCCCGCGGCGTCCCCGGCTCCGGCCTCGGGCTGTCCATCGTCCGTCAGGTGGCCGGACGCCACGGCGGGACGGTCCAGGCCGAAGCCGCCCCCGGCGGGGGAACGCTCATCCGACTCTGGCTACCGGGACAGGCAGGAGGCTGGGCGAATCCAGTGCCGGACGCCACCCTGGCCGGTTCAGCTCCCTGACCGGCGGGCTCTGCGGCCGTACGGCGATGGTGCACAGGGCAGGGTCGAGCCCGGCCGGGGCGGGACTCAGCCCGTACTGCAGCAAGATCCCCGCCACCTTGTTGGCGATCCACATGTCGCCCTGGGGTGAGGGGTGGAAGCCGTCCCGTGCGCGCGGGAACCGCCATCCCTCCGCGAGCGGGTCCATGATGATCACCTCGGGGTCCGCGGCGTAGGCCCCGGCTACGATCGCCTGGTCGATGCGGTACAGGGCGGGCCTGTGCTTGCGCCCGGCGAACACCGTCACCAGGGCGATCTGCGCCGCTGGCGCCTGGGCCCTGATCATGGCCACCGTCTGCTCGACCCGGATCAGCTCCTGGTCCGGCGGTACCGACATGTCGTCGTGGCCGGCCTGCACGATGATCAGCGAGGGCTGGAGCGCGCCCAGGTGAACCCGGGTGACCTCGGCGGAGACCGGGCCCTTCCGGCCGAGGCCGGGGTGTACGTAGCCGGCCCCGGGCACCCCGTACACGAAGGCGTTCCAGTGCAGCTGGCGGGCCAGCAGCACGGCCCACGCCCCGGCCGGATCCTCCGCCCCGACCCCGGCGGTAAACGACGCGCCGACGATCGCGACGGTCGGCACGCTGGGCCGCCGGCCGGGCAGAAGCTGCTGTTCACACCCGGTGAGCAACGCGGCCTCGCGCCCCTGACCCTGGGCCGGGCCTTTCGGGCCGGCCGCGTGGGGCGGCAGCGAGCCCCGGATCAGCGTTTCGGGCGACGGGCCGCCGATGGCCTGGGCCGAGGTGACCACCAGCAGAACGATAAAGCCGACTGCGGCGGCGGCTGCCAGCCGCCGGAAACCTCGCCAGGCCACGGCCAAGTGTCGGCGCTGCCGCTGGTCGTGTCAAACAGCCGGGTGACAGGCTTTCCGCGGACCCGTCGTGTATCAGACCGAGACGTAGCGGTGCCGCGCCGGCATGCCCGATCGCGGTACGGACCGCTACCCTGTGTCCATTCACACCGGGGAAAGGATTACCGTGGCCGACTCTCTTCAGTTGCGTGAGCGCACGCTTGTCGTGCTGAAGCCGGATGCCGTGGTCCGCGGCCTGGCCGGACGCATCATCGCGCGGTTCGAGGATGCGGCGCTCAAGGTCATCGGCATGAAGATGCGCGAGATCGACGCCGACTTCGCCCGTAAGCACTACTTCGACCTGGAAGAACGGCACGGGGCGACGGTCTACAACACGACCGCGGCGTTCATGCAGCGCGGCCCGGTC
>DATDIH010000201.1:0-11669 GCA_036521155.1 Streptosporangiaceae bacterium | reverse complement strand
CCCGCCAGACGACCCACCTGCAACTGGCCAATGAGGCCACCCACCTGCTCCGGGCGGCCGGGGCGCCGCGTTACCGCCACGTCCTGGTCGACGAGGCCCAGGATCTGCACTCGGCGCACTGGCGGCTGCTCCGCGCCGCGGTCGCCGAAGGGCCGGACGACCTGTTCATCGCCGCCGATCCGCACCAGCGCATCTACCCCAACCGGGTGTCCCTGGCCGCCCTGCGGATCAGCGTCCGGGGCCGGAGCCGGAAGCTGTCCCTCAACTACCGCACGACCCAGGAGATCCTGGCCTGGGCCATGCCGCTGCTCGGCTCCGACCCGGTCACCGGCCTGGACGGCGAGGTCGACTCCCTGCTCGGCTACCGGTCCCCGCTCCACGGCCAGCGGCCCCTGGTCCGCCGGGCCGCCACCCGGGACGAGGAGTTCGTGCTCCTGTCCGGCCGGGTCCGCTCGTGGCTGGCGGCTGGCATCGAGCCGGGCGCCATCGGGATCACGGCCCGATCCGCCGCGCTGGTCCGGGAAGCCCGCGAAGCTCTCCGCTCGGCCGGCGTCGGCACCACCTCCATCACCGGCCGCGGTGGTGCCGCGGGCGTCCGGGCCGGCACCATGCACGCCATGAAGGGCCTGGAGTTCCGGGCCGTCGCGGTGATCGGCGTCGAGGAGGGCGTGGTCCCGGATCCGGCCACCATCGCCACCGACGACGGGGACCCGCTGGCCCGCGCCCAGAATGTGCAGCGAGAACGCTGCGTCCTGTTCGTCGCCTGCACCCGGGCGCGAGATCACCTCTACGTGTCCCACACCGGCGAGCCGAGCCCGCTCCTGCCCCGGTAGTGCGGGGTAGGAGCGGGTCAGCCAGGAGGGGGCGGGCGGGGAACAGGCGCCCGCGTGGGGAAGTTGCACCTAGCCGTGTGGTCAAGACGCGTGACACTGCCCAGGCCAGCCGCATTCTGGATCCTGGCCGGGGTGTTCTTGATGGTGTTCTTCGCGTCGGCCGCCGCGTCGCCGCTGTACGACGTGTATCAGCAGCGGTTTCACTTCTCGGCCGCCACGCTGACCGCGGTGTTCGCCGTGTACGTCCTGGTCCTGCTGGTCACGCTGCTGTTCTTCGGGTCGGTATCGGACCACCTGGGCCGGCTCCCGGTCATCGTCGTATCGCTGGTCTTCAGCGTGGCCGGCTGCGCGGTCTTCCTGGTCGCCCACGGCACCGGGGCCCTGTTCGCGGCCCGGTCTCTGCAGGGCATCGCCAGTGGGCTGGCCACCGGCCCGACCGGGGCCGCCCTGATCGACCTGCAGCCACCCGGCAGCCACCGGGCGCCGCTGGTGACCAGCGTCTTTTCCAGCCTGGGCCTGGCCCTGGGCGGGCTGATCACCAGTGTGCTGGTCCAGTACGCCCCGGCGCCGACCCACCTGATCTGGTGGGTGCTGCTGGCCGTGTTCGTGGCTGGTATCGCCTTCGTGCCCTTCATCCCCGAGCCAGGGTCCCGGCGTCCCGGGGTGCTGGCTTCGCTGCGGCCCCGGGTCGTCGTGCCCCGGCCGGCCCGGCGGACCTTCTTCGCGGCCGTTCCCTGCATCGTCACCGGGTGGGCGCTGGGCGGCTTGTACCTGTCGCTCGGGCCGGCCCTGGCCGCCCAGGCCACGGGTTCACCGAACCTGCTGTGGGGCGGGCTGGTCATCTTCCTGCTCTGCGGCACCGGAGCCGGGGCCGCCCTGCTGGCGCGCAACATCAGCCCCCGGACCACGATGCTGACCGGCTGCCTGTTCCTGCTGGCGGGCATGGCGGTGACCTGTGGTGCGATCGCGGCGACGGCCTCCGCCGTCTTCCTGGCCGGCAGCGCCGTCGCCGGGGTCGGCTTCGGCCTGGCCTTTCTCGGGTCTTTCCGCGTGGTCACCGCCCTGGCCGAGCCCGGCGACCGGGCCGGCCTGGTGACGGCCATCTACGTCGTGGGCTACCTGGCGTTCAGCGTCCCCGCGCTGATCGCCGGCGTCGCGGCCACAAGTTTCGGGTTGCACTCGACAGCCCTGGTCTACTCGGCCGCACTCGCGGTGCTGGCCGCGGCCGCCGTCGGCATTCTGTTCTCCCGTGGCACTGGCCAGCCCCGGCCGGGCCCGACAGCTCCCGGCCAGCGAAATTACGTCAGGTCGCCACTATGAGGGGCAGGCGGCCACAATGAAGCCCATATGGAGCACACGCTCGGGTATCCAGGACAATCGCACTGATTAATAAATTCACCGTCGCGAGTGGTATTATATTATCCATGAGTATTTATCTCGCTGACGTGTCAGAGTTTCAGCCTGATATTAACGACGCGACTTACGTTAAGTGGTCGCATGGCATCATGATCCGCTGCCTGTACGGTGACGCCCATACCGACGGCGCTTGGTACGGGGGTGCCCGCCGGTCTGACCTGCACAAGGCCGGTATTCAATTCCTGGGTATTTATCAATACCTCGTATCCGGTCAATCGGGCGCTTCTCAAGCTCAAGCTTTTCATAATCTGGTGGGCGCTATTCAGAAGGGCGAAGTCTTCGTTGCCGACTTCGAAGAAGGCAGCAAGTCCATGCTCACCGCCTGGTACAACGAGATGATCGCCCTTTATGGTTCGGGAATTTCTAATTATCTGTGGACCTACACTGGTCTTAACTTTGGTCAGAGCGCCGGGGTTCTCCCGGTCCAGTGGATCGCCGACTACACCTCCAAGGCGCCGTCCACCCCGCACACCCTGTGGCAATTCACCGACTCCTACAACGTGCCCGGTGTCGGCACCTGTGACTGTAATCAGTACAACGGCACCATCGCCCAGCTGGCCGCACTCGGCTGGGGTGGCGGGGCTATTCAATTCCATGTGAACGCAGCTGCCCCTGGCTGGTGGAAAGGCCAGGTCACCCTCACCGGCACCGGAACCAACAACCAGACCTACTACACGGCCACCGTTGACGGGAGGCACTGGTCAGCCCCTTCTCAGTCCGAGCCAAAGCTGACCGGCTCCGCCACCTTTCACGTCAGCTCCAACCCTCCCGGCTGGTGGAAAGGCACCATCGTCCTGGCCGGCAACGGCACCGACAACCAGCGCTACCACACCTCAACCGCCAACGGTTTCAACTGGTCCACCCCCAGCAAATAGGAGATTCGCAGTCCGCCTCCGGGTAAGGCCACGGCCAGGGTTTGCCGAAGCTGGCGGCGGGAGCTGATGCCGAGCTTGGAGAACACCTTGTGCAGGTGATACTCGGCGGTCCGGGGGCTGATGAACAGCCGGGCCCCGATTTCGGGGTTCGTGTGCCCCTCGGCCGCCAGCCGCGCGACCTGCGCTTCCTGCACGGTGAGGACGTCGCTGGTGTCCACGGCGCGTTTGCGTACCGTCTCTCCTGTCGCCTGCAGTTCCCGCCGGGCTCGCTCAGCGAACGCGGTGGCCCCGAACCGGTCGAACATGTCGTGGGCGGCCCGTAGCTGCTCGCGGGCCTCGACCCGCCGCTGTTCGCGGCGCAGCCATTCGCCGTAGACAAGCTGGGTCCGGGCCAGGTGAACGGCGATGCGACTGCGCCCGAGATGGTCGATCGCCTCCTGGTAGGCAGTGTCCGCGGCCGAACCGTGGCTGAGCAGGGCGCGCGACCGGGCCTCCATCCCGAGCGCCCAGTCCGACCCGGCGGCGCGGGTCCGGTCACCGAGCAGCGCCAGGGCGGCCGCAGCCTCGTCGCGGGCGCCGGCCCGGGTCGCCGCCTCGACGAGTTCGGCCAGGGACCACCCGTAGAAACCGAGGTCCTCGTACTCACAGGCCTGCCGGGCTCCGGTCAGCGCGTCGTCGTAGCCGCCGAGGCCGTTGTACAGCACCGCGGTGGCGTAGCGGGCCAGCCCGAGCACCCTTCCCTGGCCCGAAGCGGTGGCCGTCCGGACGATGGTTCTGATCAGCTCGAGGGCCCGGGCCTGCTCGCCTCGCCAGGCGGCCAGGATCAGTGACATGTGCCCCAGCGGCGCGCTGCCGGTGGCCGTTGTGATCGCATTGGCCTCCTCGATCAGCCCGGCCGCGGCACTGAACTCTCCCATGTGGACCTGGGCGGCCGCGCGGTAGGTCAGCGCGTGCGGGAGCACGGCCAGGGTGCCAGCGTCGCGGGCCAGTTCGACCGAGCGAGTGGTCAGCTCGTGCCAGGTCTCGTCGTCCCACAGCTCAGGGGCGAGGGCCGACAGCGGGAGCCAGCCCATGATGCCAGCCTCGTTGCGGCCGCCGCGTTGGCGGAGCGCATCCAGGGCCCGCCGGAGCGGCGGCAGGGCCGCCTCGTAGCCTTCGGCCAGCCGGATCGCGGCCCCGTCCAGCAGCAGATCCAGCGGCCGCGGTGGCGGTGGTGCCGGCGGTGCCGTCCGGGCTGCCTCCGCCACCGCGCGGGCCGTGAGCCCTCGGCCCAGGCGGCCCGCCGAGATCGTCGCCCCCAGCGCTTCCAGGTAGGTCTCGCGGGCCCGCCCGCCGTCCAGCGGCGCGAAGTTGCTGGCCGCATCGAGCAGCAACCTCGTCGCGCCGCTCCCACGTCGTTCGGCAAACGCCAGCTGCGCCCGCAACCGCGCCAGCTCGGCACGCTGGAGCGCGTCCAGCCGGGCCAGCTCCGCCGTGGCCAGGAGCTCGTGGGCCGCATCCGGCGCGGCCGCCGCGAACTTGGCCCGGGCCGCGGCCAGGGCCCGCGTTCCGCGCCGCGCCGGGTCCGACGTCAGCTCGGCTGACCGCTGCAGAAACGCGGCCGCCGCCGCCACCCCACCCCGCTCCTGGGCCCGGGTGGCCGACCGTTCCAGTTCGGCCGCTACCTCCTCGTCGGGGCCCGGGGCCGCCTGAGCCCGGTGCCAGGCCCGGCGGTCGGGATCGGCACCGGGGTCGGTGACGGCGGCCAGGGCGCCGTGGGCCTTCCGGCGATCGGGCAGGGCCGCCGCCCGGTAGACCGCGGCGCGCAGCAGCGGGTGACGGAACCGCACCCGGACCCCCAGCTCGATCAACCCGGTCGCCTCGGCCGGGACAGCCGCGGCCGCCTCGATGCCGAGCCATTCGGCGGCGCGCCACAGCAGGGCCACGTCACCGGTGGGCTCGGCCGCCGCCACCAGCACGAGCTGCTGGGTGCCGGCCGGCAGGGACCTGAGCTGCCGCAGGAAGCTTCCCTCGATGCGGCTGGCCAGCGTCGGCGCGTCGGGAATCCCGAACCCGCCCGCCAGCTCGGCGGCACTCAGTCCCCGGGGCAGTTCCAGCAATGCCAGCGGATTGCCGCGGGTCTCGGCCAGGATGCGGTCCCGCACCCGTTCATCCAGCCGGGCCGGGGTCACCGAGTCCAGCAGCGCTCGGGCGTCACTGCTGCTCAGGCCGGCGACGGTCAGGAACGGCAGGCCCGCCCACTGGTGTTCGTCGGCGGGCTCCCGGATGGCGAAGACCAGCGCGACCGGTTCGGCCAGCAGGCGGCGGGCCACGAACGCCAGGACCTGGGCTGAGGACTGATCGAGCCACTGCGCATCGTCGATCACGCACAGGAGCGGTTGTTCCTCGGCCGCCTGGGACAGCAGCCCGAGCACGGCCAGACCGACCAGCAGGCGATCGGGCGCGAGTCCGGTGCCCAGACCGAAGACCGTGCCGAGCGCTTCGCGCTGTGGGCGCGGCAGGCCCGCGAGATCGGCCAGCATCGGTGTGCAGAGCTGATGCAGGCCGGCGAAGGCCAGTTCCATCTCGGACTCAACACCTGCCGCTCGCGCGACCCGGAACCCGGACGCCTGGGCGGGCAGGTAATCCAGCAGCGCGGTCTTGCCGACGCCCGCCTCTCCGCGCAGGACCAGCACCCGGCTCTGGCCTGCCCGGACGTCAGCCAGCAAGCGGTCCAGCGCCGCCCGCTCGGCCTGCCGGCCGCGCAATCCGGGCTGAGGATGACTGCTGACCATCCTGACTCCCCTTGACGGAAGGCCTGACCGTGGTGTGCCGCCGACGGGGCGGCGTTGGTGATCTTAGGAACCCACTAGGGATTGTCACAGAGGCGATCCCCTCCGGGCGAGCGCGAAATTGAACTCATCGGCCACGCGGAAACCGTGGCCACGAGCAAATCCCGCGTCGCGCCGGAGGAGGATTCGATGACCACGCAGGCCCGTGACCATCAGGCGGAGACCCGGCCGCGCCTGCGCGACGCGCTGCGGCCTGACCGCGACGATCGCTGGGCGGCCGCGTTTGGGCGGATCGCCGGGTACTCCTTCGCGGTGGCGGTGGTCACCGGGATCGCGCTGCTGCCGTTCTTCCGCCCGTCGCTGGCCACCGTGATCTATCACGGCTCCTACGCCAAGCTGGATGGCGTCCCGATGAGCCAGGCCTACCGGTCCGTGCTGGCCATCACCTTCGACGTCCATGGTGGACTGCTGACCCGGCAGGTCCATCACTGGTCGGCGGACGTGTTCGTGGCCGCGATCTGCCTGCGGCTGTTGCGGGTGTTCTTCCGTGGCCGGTTCTCCGGGCCGGCCCTGCGGCGCTGGCTGATCTGGGTGTTGCTGCTGCCGGTGAGCATGCTCGCGGCCTATACCGGCACGATTCTGCCTGATGACGGACTGTCCGGCGGCAGCCTGAGCGTGATCACCGGCGTGCTGCTGTCCGTGCCGGTGATCGGGACGCACCTGGTGTTCTGGATCTTCGGCGGGACGCCGCCCGGGCACCAGATCATCGGCCGCGACTACTGGGTGCACATCCTCGTCCTCCCGGCACTGACGGGTGCGCTACTGCTGCTCGGTTTCCGGCCGTCGCTGCGCTGGCCGCGCCGGGTACGGCTGGACCCGCTGCTGGCGTTCGCCTGCGGTGTGCTGGTCCTGCTCGGCTCGATCGCGCAGAACAACCCGGTCTGGCTGATCGGGCCCGATCAGCCAGGAAGCGTCAGTGCCGGTGCGGTGCCGGACTGGTACATGGGGTTCCTCGACGGCCCGCTGCGGCTCATGCCGGCCTGGGAGATCTCGCTGGCGGGGCATCCGCTGGCCCTCAGCGTGCTTATCCCGGGCCTGGTGCTGCCCTTCCTGTTCTTCGCGGCCCTGGCCCTCTATCCGCTGGCGGACCGGCGGATCGCGGACCGGACCGCAGTCGGTGCGGCCGGCATCACCTTCTACGGCCTGCTGCTGGCCGCGGCGTCCAACGACCAGATCGCCTACCACCTGCAGACCTCCCTCTACACGGTCACCTGGGTCTTCCGGGTGGCCGTGCTGGCCGGGCCGGTGGTGGTGTTCGCCCTGACCCGGGTCATCTGCCGCGGGCTGGCCGATCGCCGGCGTGACGAGGAGCAACACGGCCGGGAAACCGGCCGGATCGTGATGAACCGGCAAGGCGGCTACACCGAGATCCGCGAGCCAGCCCGGAAGGACACCTGATGCCATGGACGGGACCAGCCTGATCGCAGCCGCGCTGCGGCGGGCCGGGGCCGCCGCCCGGCAGGCCTGGGCGCCGAGCCTGGGCGCGGGCGGCACCACCGAATACCTGTACGTTCCCTGCGTCCGCACCGGGGGCCGGGGTGGGCCGGCCGGGACGCGTCGCTGGGTCCAGCCGGTGCCGATCGTCAAGAAGACGGCCACGCTGATCTTCTACACCAGCGACACCTGGGACCGGAGCCAGGCCGTGGTCAGCCCCGGCTGCATCCGCTACGAACAGGTCGAAACCGGGTCGGTCGGCCAGCTTTTCTTCACCACCCGCCAGGCCGCCGAAGACTATCTGTCCCGCCAGGCCCGCGAACCGGCCCGGCCGGCCGCACCGGCGGCGCCCTCGGTCCGGCAACTGCGCCGGGCCATGGCCGACGCCCACCCGGACCGCGGGGGCACGGCTGAGCAGTTCATCCAGGCGCACCGCCGGTACCAGACCGCGCGGCGGTCCGTGCGGGTGTGACGCCGCAGTCATCCACCAGCAACAACGGCAGGCCCGGGATCCAGCTGGATCCCGGGCCTGCCGGCTGAGCGTCACGGGCTACGGGCTTCCGCCCGCGCGGCTGATCAGCTCGTCCTTAGTGATCCCGTACCGGGCGAGAAAGCTCTCGGCGTGGGTGTACTCGACCGGGTCGGACAGCTCCTGATGCGCCTCCTCGGCCAGATCCGGCAGCCCCGCCACCCGCAGTATGTCCACCACGTGCCGTCGTGCGACCAGCATGGCTCACGCTCACCGGCCTTCCGTCGCCGAGCCCGGTCCGGACCCGTCTTCCAGGGCCTTGACCGCGCCGAGCAGGGCCCGGAGCCGGACTTCGTAGCGTTCGGCATCGGGGTCGGGCAGCCATTCGCCGATCGATGCGTCACCGGTCGGCTCGGGCGGGCTGGTCTCGGCCACGGTCAGTTCGGTCTCGACCGTGAGCTCAAGCTCGTGCAGGGAGGCGTGGTCGCCAGCAGCAGTGCTCATCGTTCCTCCACCGGCAGGGCCGCGGCCGCGAGGATCACTTCGGCGGTCTCCTCGGGATGTGAGACGGCGGCCGCGTGCGACGCGCCCGGGATCTCGAGCACGCGCCGCGCCCCGGCCCGCTTGGCCATGAAGCGCTGAAGCTCGGCGGGGATGGTGTGGTCCTGCTCACCGATCACGAACCACGATGGCCGTTCCCGCCACAGCGGCCGGCCGCCGGACGGTTGGGTGAGCGCTTCCAGCGTTGCCGGCCGCTGGGTCGCGGCCATCCGCGTGGCCTGGGGGGTGGGTACGTCAGCACAGAACTGGGCCTGGAACCGTTCCTTCATGATGTACAGGTCGGTGGTACTGTCGCCGCGCGGAACCGGCCGCAGCGTGTCGCCGAGGGTACTGCCCGGGAACTTCGCGGCCAGCGCATTGCAGGTGTCCCCGGACTCGGGCGCGAACGCGCACACGTAGACCAGCCCGGTGATCTGGCCGGCGTCGGCCGGGACGTTGGAGATCACCATCCCGCCGTAGGAATGTGCGACCAGCACGACCGGTCCGTCGATCGTGCGGATGAGGTCGCTGACGGCGGCCGCGTCGGCGGCCGGACCGCGCAACGGGTTGGCCGCGGCGATCACGGGGTGACCGGAGCCGGCCAGCGAGTCGATGACGTTGTTCCAGCTGGCCGACTCGGCGAAGGCGCCGTGCACGAGAACGATGGTCGGTTTCATGCTGACAGTCCCTGCTGGTGAGGCTGGCTGGGTGACGTCGCCCGCACCGACTGGCTGAGCCAGTCGGCGAACCGGGTCGCGCCGATGCGGGCGTGGTCGCCGGGGACCAGGGCCCGCTCGTCGACCTGGATGCCGTAGTACGGCGCGTGAACATCGGTCACGACCGGCCGCGGGTCGTTCATCGCGGTCAGGTACTGCCGGACCAGCTCGTCGAGCCGGAATTGTTCTGGGCCGCCCAGCTCGACGGTGCCGTTGACCGGTGCGCTCTCGGCGAGTTCGGCCAGGGCCGTGGCCACGTCGTCGGCCGCTTCGGGCTGGAAGGCAATGGGCGGCAGCCGCACTGCCCCGTCGGATACGCCGAAATCGGCGATGCGGGGGATGAACTCGAAGAACTGCGTCGCCCGCAGGATCGTGGCCGGGACGGAGGCCGCCATCACCGCCTCCTCCTGGGCCAGCTTGGCCCGGAAGTAACCGCTGGCCTGCAGGCGGTCGGTACCCACGACCGACAGCGCGACGTGGTGGCCCACCCCGGCGGCGGTCTCCGCGGCCGCGATGTTCCGGGCTGAGGTCTGGAAGAAATCCATCACCGCCGCGTCGTCCCAGCTGGGCGCGTTCGACACATCGGCCACGACCTGTGCCCCCTGAAAGGCATCGGCCAGGCCCTGGCCGGTGATGATGTCCACGCCCGTGTTCGGCGATGCCGCCAGCGGGTCGTGGCCGTCCGCCCGCAGCTTGTCCACGAGCTTCGAACCGATCAGCCCGGTTCCGCCGATGACGACGATCTTCATGGTGCTTCCTTTCACTCCCGGCCCCAGACCGCGCCAGGGCCCCGTTCTGAATGGGTCTATTGGCAGCGTCCCTTCCAGCCGGAAGCACTGGCATCTGTCGAAGTCCCTAGCCCGGGCCCCAGCCAATGCCCAGTGCCGCGACGTCGCCTGCTAAACTGGACTAATTAGTTCTGTTTAGCCATCATGGTGGCATGCCCTTGACGCCTACCGCACCGACGCCACGGAGGTGACCATGGATCACGCGCTACAGCAGCCGGAAAGCCCGCTGGGGGAGACCCTGGAGGTGGTGCACCACGAAGACGAGCGCTTCTACGAACTCATGGTCGACGGCCAGTTCGGTGGCCTGCTCGTCTACGGCCGGGGCGGCAGCCGGATCGTCTTCACCCACACGTTCATCGCCGAAGGATTCCGGGGCCGCGGCCTGTCGAACTTCATGATCCAAGGCACGCTGGACGATGTCCGCGCCCACGGTCTCACGGTGACGAACTTCTGCCCGGTACTCGATCACTTCTTCGAGACCCATCCCGGCTACATCCCGCTGATCGACGAGCGCGTCCCGGGTACCTGGTCCCGGCGGGATCATGAGGGGCGGCGGGCTAACGGAGTGGCTTCGCGAGGGTGACGAACTCCAGGCCCGCCGCCTTCGGCGTGCCGAAGCGCTCGTCGCCGTACGGGAACGGCTTCGTCTGGCCGGTCCGCTGGTAGCCCCGGCGCTCGTACCAGGCGATCAGTGCGCCGCGCTGGCGGATCACGGTCATCTCCATGGCGGCCGCCCCAAAATCCTCGCGGGCTATCCGTTCGGCCTCGGCCAGGAAGATCCGCCCGTACCCGCCTCGCTGGAGCGACGGCCGGACCGCGAACATGCCGAAGTAGGCGACGTCGCCCGGCCGGTCCGGTTCCTGCAGCTCGCAGCACACTTGCAGGGCACTGCCTTCTTCGGCCAGCAGCACATGCACGCCGGGATCGGCGATGAGCGTGGACACCATGGCCGCGTCGGTGCGCTGCCCGTCGATCAGCTCGGCCTCCGACGTCCAGCCGGCCCGGCTCCCGTCGCCCCGGTAGGCCGAGTCGACGAGAGCCACGACGGCGGGCACGTCAGCCGGGCCCGCGTAACGGTAGATCAGTTCGGGCATGACGAGAACCTCAGATACATGGCGCTCCTTCCGGTCGGCCAACATTTTTATCGAAGGTCGGGACCGGGAGTCACCAGCCGGGCCAGACTTCGGAAGGTAAAGTGGTCTAAAAAGTCCAGTTAGCGAGAGAGGGGCACGGTCGCGATGGAGACCGGCCGGCGCAGCGACGAGGCGATCCTGTGGGACTTGAACGACGCCTACATCCACTCGGATCAGCACAGCGACGTGGCCCGGTACGAGGAGTTTCTGGCCACCCGCCAGGCGATCAATCCCTTAGCCGGGCTCGGGCGGCGGGGGAGAGGCGTGGCACCAGCGCCCCCACTGGTACCAGGTGGCCCAGCCCAGGGTGAGGGCGCCGGCCCCGGCGCCGGCGCCGATGGCCGCGGCCAGCGAATGGGTCACCCCGGACACGACCACTCCCACGTCGCCGCCGAGAACGACGCTGGTGATGACGGCCACGCTGCCGGCGACGCTCAGCATCTTCTGGAACGGCTTCCACCTGGCGCTGAGCATCACGACGGTGCCCTCGTCGGCGACCGCCTGGGCCATCAGCGGGGCCAGATCGGGGACGAGCTGGTGGTAACTGTGGCGCAGGCGGGTGATGCGGGTGACGAACTCCCAGTCGTCGATGGCGATCTCCAGGCAGCGGATGAACGCGACCAGGCCCAGGAAG
>DATDIH010000200.1:0-4390 GCA_036521155.1 Streptosporangiaceae bacterium | reverse complement strand
ACGTTGGGCGCGGTGGTGAAGGTCGGGTTCCCGGCCGAGTCGAAGAAGCTGCCGCCCTTCTGCTTGGACAGCACGAAGATGTTGTGGATGTTCTCCGCGGGGTTCGAGCCCTCGATGGCCATGCCGTACTGGTTGCCGTGGGTCAGCTTCTTGCCGTCGGCCACGAACTGGTCCCAGGTGGTCGGCGGGCTGGCGATCCCGGCCGCCTTGAACTCGGCCTTGTTGTAGTACAGCGCGTAGGCCAGCGAGTAGATCGGCACCGCGGTCGGCTCTTTGCCCGCCGCGCCGGTGGAACCCATGGCCGAGGCCAGGAACTTGCTCTGCCCGCCGACCTGACTGATCGTCTTGCTGTCGAAGGGCAGGAACGCCCCGGTGGCCTGCAGCGAGGCCGACCAGGTGTTGCCGATGTTGACCACGTCCGGGCCCTGGCCCGAGGTGGTCGCGGCCAGGATCCGGTTGAGCAGGTCGGCCCAGCCGATGACCTGGAGCTTCACCGTGATCCCGGTCTGCTGCTTGAACTTCTTCAGTTCCGGGCCGAGCGTGTTGTAGTCGGCCTGCAGGCTCGCGCCCTGGTTGCTGGCCCAGTAGGTGATCGTGGCGTTCTTGGTCGAACCGGTGCTGCCGCCACCGGAACCGCCGGACGACGATCCGCCGCCGCACGCGGCCGCGACCACGCACACGGTGGCCGCCGCCGCTGCCGCGGCCGAAATACGGGTGATACGCACGGGCAGTGCTCCTCTTCTGTGAGGCTCATCCAAAAATTCGCGTTATCCGAAGCCCAGTGGCGGTCTGGCCGTCCTGGCCACCACGGCCCGCGTCGCGCGGCCCCTGTTGCCGCGACCCAGACCACCCGCCGCCCCGCTGACCGGGACCCGCCCGGCTCACCGGGACCCGCCCGGCCAGCTGAGCCGCGACCCTGACCGGGCCGGGTCCGTGTTCCCGGCTCGGCCTGGCCTCGACTCCAGCTGACTCCGACTTCGGTTCCGGCTGGCCGGGCCTCCGTCCCGGTTTGTCCGGGGCTTGGGTTCCGGCTGGCCGGGCTTTCGTCCCGGTTTGCCCGGGGCCTTCAGCTCCGGCTGACCGGACATCCGTTCTGGCTCGTTTGGGGCTTTGACCCCGGCTGACCGGGACCGCGACCCCGCTCCTCCGAGCCCGCGCCCGCCTCCTCCGGAGACACGATCCGGGCTGGCTGCCCGCGGATCGCCCCGCCGATTTCGAATATCGCTCCCTGTGGGCCAGTAAATTTATGGTCTGATTTAAGGTCTGTGTTAAGTCTCGTGTCAAGACCTGGACGGTTACGGTCGGCTTGGCCCTGATTCAGGTGACCGAAGCCAGCCAGCGAAGGAGTTGGTCCCTCGTGCTGACCCCGCGGGAGAGCAGCAGCCGTGAATACCTGCGGCTAGACGGGCTATGGCGGTTCCGTTTCGACCCCGGCGGCCAGGGCGGGACGGACCGCTGGTGGGCGGCGCCGCTGCCCGGCAGCCGGGAAATGCCGGTCCCGGCGAGCTATAACGATCTCGTCACCGACCCGGCCGAGCGCGAGTTCGTCGGCGACGTCTGGTACCAGCGGGACGTGTGGGTCCCCGGTTCCTGGGAGGGCCGGCGCATCGTGCTCCGTTGCGACGCCGCGACCCACCACGGCACCCTCTGGGCCGGCGACACCCAGGTCGCCGAGCACACCGGCGGCTACACGCCGTTCGAGGCCGACGTCACCGCGCTGGTCACGTTCGGCGAGCCGCTGCGGGTCACGGTGCGGGTCAACAACGAGCTGACCATGGGCACCATCCCGCCCGGGGTGATCTCGGACCGGCCGGGCGGTCACCGCGCCCAGCGCTATTTCCATGATTTCTACAACTACGCGGGCCTGCACCGCTCGGTCTGGCTGTACGCGACCCCGCCCAGCTACCTCGACGGGGTCACGGTGACCACCGAGCTTGACCCGGAGTCCGGCGCGGGCCTGGTCCGCTACCAGGCCGAGGTCATCGACGACCGCGGCGCCTACGGGACCGCGCTGACCTCGGCGGTGCTGCGCGACGCGGCCGGGGCCGTGGTCGCCCGGGCCACCGGCCCGGCCGGGGAGCTGGCCGTGCCGGACGCCAGGCCCTGGCAGCCCGGGGACCCGTACCTGTACCGCTTGGACCTGGCCCACGGCCAGGACGAATACGCCCTGCCGGTCGGCATCCGCACCGTGCGGGTGGCCGCCGACCAGCTGCTGCTCAACGGCCGCCCGATCCGGCTGCGCGGCTTCGGCATGCACGAGGACGGGGCCCTGCGCGGCAAGGGCCACGACGACGCGCGGATGGTCCGCGACTTCGCGCTGCTGGACTGGATCGGGGCCAACTCGTTCCGCACCTCGCACTACCCCTACGCCGAAGAAGTCCTCGACTACGCCGACCGCCGGGGCCTGCTGGTCATCGGCGAGACACCCGCGGTCGGCCTGCACCTGAGCCTGGGCCACATGGGTGACCCCGGGGCCCAGACCTTCGGCCCGGACCGGATCGGGGCCGATGCCGCCGCGGCCCACCAGGCCGCGGTCACCGAGCTGATCACCCGGGACCGGAACCACCCGTGCGTGATCGCCTGGTCGATCGCGAACGAGCCCGACAGCGCGGAAGCCGCGTCCCGTGAATATTTCAAGCCGCTGGTGGCCTCGGCCCGCGAGCTGGACCCGACCCGGCCGCTGTGCTTCGCCAACGTGGCCACGGCGCCGCCCGAGGCCGACGTGGTGACGGACCTGTTCGATCTGATCTGCGTCAACCGGTACTTCGGCTGGTACGTGGACACCGGCGACCTGGCCGCGGCCGAACGCGACCTGGAGGACGAACTGCGGGCCTGGGCCCGGCACGGCAAGCCGATCGTCGTCACCGAGTTCGGCGCCGACGCCCTGGCCGGCCTGCACGCGCTCCCGGCCACGATCTGGTCCGAGGACTACCAGGTGGCGCTGATCGCCGCTTCGCTACGGGTGTTCCGGCGCATCCCCGAGGTGATCGGTGAGCACGTGTGGAATTTCGCCGACTTCGCCACCGCGCAGGCCGTGCACCGGCCCGGCGGCAACCACAAGGGCGTGTTCACCCGGGACCGGCAGCCCAAGGCCGCCGCCTGGCTGCTCCGCGAGATGTGGCGCGAAGACTGATGCGGCTCAGCCCGGCTCCGGCCACGTCCGCAGCGCGGCCCGCGCGAACGCCACTCCTTCCGGCGCCGGCCACGGCCCGTGCCCGGGCCGCCGGTCGTCCGGCAGCGCGCCCAGCCGGCGCAGCACCGCGTGGGTGCCGCTGGTCGCCCGGGCCGCCTCGTGGCCGGTCAGCGGGCTGCCGTCGCGGTGCCCCCAGCCGATCGCGGTCAGCATACGAGCGATGGTCACGTCCAGGGTCTCGGTGAACCGGGCGGCCACGCAGGCCAGCAGGATCAGCCCCGGCTGAACCTCGCTGACCGCCGCCGAACACAGCGGCATCCGGGCCGCCAGATGCCACCACAGCCCGGCCGGGTCGCTCTGCAGTTCGTCGCCGACGGCGGTGCGCAGCAGCCGGCCCCGCTCCTTGCGGACCAGCCCGGTGGCCTGAGCCGACTCGCGCAGCTGGACAACCGCGGGCGCCTGGTTCTCACGCTTGACCGGCGACCCCGCGCGGGCCGTCCGCCCGGCCCCCAGGCCCAGCGTGCCGATCACCGCCGCCACCTCGCCCGGCGGCAGGTGCCCGGCGTCGGTCAGCCGGATTCCCTCGCGCCCGACCCGACCCAGCAGCCAGGTGTAAGGCCGCACCATCCGCGCCGCCGTGTCCAGGTCGATGGTGACCGGCCGCTGTATCTCGGCCTCCCCGACCAGCCGCTCCAGCTGCCGCCGCGCACTGGGCGTCCGCACCGCCCGCACCAGCTCCGCGATCACCGGCGGCACATCATCCAGATCGATCCACGGCCGCCGCCCGGCCACCCCGGCCCCGTTGGTCCCAAACTGCCCAGTCGCCCCGGCCCCAGCCACCCAAGCCTCCCGGGCCGCCCCAGCCTCCCGGACCGCCCCAGCCTCCCGGACGGCCTCAGCCTCCCGGGTCACCCCAGCCTCCTGGGCCACCCCAGCCTCCCAGGCCACTCCAGACCCTGGGGCCGCCTCAGCCCTGCCTACCTCAGCAACCTCTCCGGCCCCGGCAACCCCACCAGACTCAGAAAACACGTCAGCCTCAGCAGCGGCACCGTTCCGGGTGATCTCAGGGGTCTCCCGCGCCACAGCACCGGGCGGGGAATCGGGGCCACCAAGCAGCTGCCGCAGGCCGATCTGGATCTCGCGGGTGTGCATCCCGGCGATCGCGGCTTCGAACTGGGCCAGGATCTCCCGCTGCTCGGCCCGGGACCGGCCGGGACGGCTGGCCGGGCTGCCCGGCGGCCCGTCGGCCGGTCGCAA
>DATDIH010000199.1:0-2879 GCA_036521155.1 Streptosporangiaceae bacterium | reverse complement strand
CGCAGCAGCCGGGCGGATCCTACGACCAGGTCGCCGCGACCGCCCGTCAGCTGGGTGTGCAGGGCGAGCCGCTGGTCCGGCAGATGCTGGCCGACCTCTACGTGCGTTCGGAAGTGCAGCGCCGGTACGCGGAGAAGATGGCCCGGGCGGGCGCGTCCGGGACTGGCACACCGGGCGGGGAAGGGTCGGTGCTGAAGCTGATGTGGTCGGCCAACCTGATGCGGACCTCGGCGGCCGTGACCGAACTGCTCGGGCCGCGGCTGGTCGCGGACACGGGGGAGCCGGGCACGTTCGCCTGGTCCGAGCACCTGCTGGGGGCACCTGGTTACCGGATCGCCGGCGGCACCGAGGAAATCCAGCGCAACATCATCGCCGAGCGTGTCCTGGGCCTGCCCCGCGAGCCCCGGCCGGCCGCCGGAGCATCCTGACCGCCGGAGCAGCATGAGCGGCGCATCCCTGCCGGGGCCGGCTGTCGTACCCACCGGGCATTGTGGGTGGCCACGGCTCCTTGGAGGGACAGACACATGATCGGCGAATTGCATTCGGTGGTGCTGGACGCCCGCGACCCGCACACGCTGGCCAGTTTCTACTCTGAGCTCCTGGGATGGCCGGTCGTCCGGGTGGACGGGGACTGGATCGATATCGGTGACGGCCAGGGACGGCAGCTGAGTTTCCAGCACGCGCCGGACCACCAGCCGCCACGCTGGCCCGACCCGGCCTTCCCCCAGCAGGCCCACCTCGACATCGGGGTCCAGGACATCAACGCGGCCGAGGTGCAAGTCCTGGCCCTCGGGGCGACTCCGCTGCCCAGCAACGAGCCTGGATTCCGGGTGTACGCCGACCCGGCGGGCCACCCCTTCTGCCTCACCTCGGACTAGCCCGGACCGGCCCGGCGCGGAGAACCCCGGCCGCACAGCGACCGTCCAAGCTGTCGGTATTGACATGTCCAAGGGGACCTGGCAGCCTACCCATATGTTCTAGATGACATGTCTAGAGTTACATGATGGTGAAAGGGATGCCCATGGCCGAGCACGTCACCGGCGGGCACGTGCCTGTTCTGCCCGGCGTGCGCAAAACGATCACCGTGCCCGTGCCGGTGGACGAGGCGTTCAGGATCTTCGTCGAGCGGCCGATCGAATGGATACCAGCCGGGCACTCGTTCCTGGAGGACCCGCAGTCCATGGCCATGGAGCCGAGGGCAGGCGGGCGGTTCTACGAGCGGGGGCGGGACGGCGCGGAGATCACCCGGGGCACCATCGTGGAATGGTCGCCGCCGCACCGGCTGGCCGTGACCTGGCGGGTCGGCCCGGGGTGGCAGCCCGTCTTCGATGACGAGCAGGCCAGCGTCATCCGGGTCGGCTTCACTGCCGCCGGCCCGGGCTCGACCGACGTCGCCCTGACGTACACCCAGCTGCACCGGCACGGCGAGTTCGCCGCTGTCCTCAGGGCGGCTCTCGCCGGGCCCGACCCGGGGCAGACCCTGGTCCAGTACGCCGGGGTGGTAGCGCGCCACGCCGCTGGTGCCCGCGGGTGATTCAGGCGGCTGGTACGACGCTGACGTCCAGGGTCACGGTCTCGGCCTCACGGTCGTAGTCCCGGGGATCACCTTCGAGGGCGAAAGCAATGGCGGCCAGGGAGTCACGCTCCGCGTCCGCCCGGGTCGCTACGCCTCCGCCGTTGATGTGCAGCGCGGGGACGCGGAAGTGCCAGTTGCTGGCCTCGTCATCGAAGAAGAACTCGACTCGCAGCGCGCTCATGGCCAGACCCTCCTACAGTTTCCGCAGTTCAGCAAGGGTATAGCCATAGTCGCGGGCGATCCTCGCCATCGCCGGGCCGCCTCGATCCACGCCATCATGGTAGGCCCAGATACGGTGCTGGTCGCCTTTGGCGAGGACCCTGTGAGAGCCCGAGCGCCTGGTTCCGATCCAGCCGCCGCGTCTTAACGCCGCCAACACACGCCCAGCCTTGGCCATGTTCTGGACCGTAGAGCAAAGGGCTGACAGAACTCGTGCCTGCGCCTAGACCATGTGGCTTCACTGCCGCTACCGGGGCAGACCCTGGTCCGCTACGCCGGCGTGGTGGCCCGCCACGCCGCTGGTGCCCGGGACACGTAGGTCTGTGGCCACCCGGTCCGCCTAGGAGGTCGGCTGACCGGGGCGGGAAGGCTGGCTGGGCGCAGGCGGGTGGCTGGCCGGGGTCGGCCGCCCGCCGATGAAATCCACCCAGTCGGTCTGGACCGGTGACTAGCGGCGGTCGAAGTCGGCGGCCCGGCGGGTGGCCCGTTCCAGGCGCTCGCCGCGGTACCAGCGCCGAGCCCAGAGCGACGCCGGGCGGGCCAGCCGGACCGCGCCGACCCAGGAGACCGGGGCCACGAACAGGCCGAACAGTGCGCAGCGGTACTTGCCCTTCAGTGCGCAGACCACTGTGAACATGCCGTCGATCACGAGGATGACGGTCGCGCTGAGCCGGACCGTCCGCTCGATCGTGCCGCCGCCCTGGATGCCGAACGGGCTGAACCCCACCAGCGCCAGGCCGAGGCAGGCGGCCACCAGCGTCACCGCCTCGACCGAGAGCTGACCCTCGCCACTCCAGTAGACGTCCTGCAGGTGCAGGATCAGCGCGAACTCGTCCAGGACCAGGGACATGCCCATGCCTACGGCCACCCCAGCGACGCACAGCCAGACCAGCGAGCCGGGCCCGCTGATCGCGATGAACGCGCCGGCAATCAGCAGGATCAGGCCGGGAACCGCGTGATGGACATGCGTCCCGGAGGCCGTGACATTGTTCCGGAATGGGCCGCGCCCGTCGCGGATGAGCCGGGTGATCGTGCGCGTGGACACGAAGGTCACGACGAAAGCCAGGAAGCACAGACCGAGCGG
>DATDIH010000198.1:0-5347 GCA_036521155.1 Streptosporangiaceae bacterium | reverse complement strand
TCGCCCCGTGCGATCCAGCGGCCCGGCAGCAGGGCCGGTGGCGCAACACAGAGTTACAAGCCAACTACGTACGCGAACTCACGACACATCAGCGTCTACCGGGTGTATCGATTGCATAGGGTGATACGTCCGGAAGCTGTGACGCCCTTCCCCTTACCGCGAGAAGCGCTCTGTCAGGCGCCGGTTAGCTTATCGACCCCCTCACCCGGGATTGGGGCAGCGCGTCGCATTTCATGCGGATGTGAGACCTAACTTTTATTTAAATCTGGATTTGATGGTCGAAACCGGACAAAATTCCACTCTCCGGCCCCGGATCGGCAACCGGCCTGTAACCGAGACCAAGCGCACAAGGAGCGGGTCCGGATTCGGGTGGGCCGGCCGCGGCGTCGTAGCGTAGGTTCGGGTCTGGACGCTGGCCGCCCGCCACGTTGAGTAGGGACTCGCCGCGCTGGCTGAGGGAGTGACGTTAATGTCCGACGAGGTGTTGCGGTTGCGCGGCGTTGGCGTCCGGAGGGAAACGTCGATGCTGCTGCGCAACATCGACTGGACCGCCCACGAGGACGAACGCTGGATCCTCATCGGCCCCAACGGGGCGGGCAAGACCACCCTGCTTCAGGTGGCCGCGACCACGCTGTTCCCCACCGAGGGCACGGTCGAGGTCCTGGGCGAGCGGCTGGGTGAGGTCGACGTGTTCGACCTGCGGCCGCGGATCGGCATCGCCAGCGCCGCGCTGGCCGAGAAGGTGCCGCCCGGCGAGAAGGTCATCGACCTCGTGCTCACCGCCTCCTACGCCATCCTCGGGCGGTGGAAGGAGGAGTACGAGTCCTCCGACGTGACCCGGGCGGTGGAACTGCTCGACGCCCTGGGCTGCGCGCACCTGATCCGGCGCCGGTTCGCCACCTTGTCCGAGGGTGAGCGCAAGCGGGTGCAGATCGCCCGGGCGCTCATGCCCGACCCGGAACTGCTGCTGCTGGACGAGCCCGCCGCCGGGCTCGACCTCGGCGGCCGCGAGGACCTGGTGCGGCGGCTGTCCACCCTGGCCCGGGACTCCAAGGCCCCGATGATGGTGCTGGTCACCCACCACGTCGAGGAAGTACCGGACGGATTCACCCACGCCATGCTGCTGCGCCGGGGGTCGGTGCTGGCCGCCGGGCCGCTGGCCGAGGTGTTCACCGAGCGTAACCTGTCCAAGTGCTTCGGGGTCCCGCTGCAGGTCGAGTACAGGCATGCGCGCTGGGCGGCGCGGGCGGTGCAGCCCTGAGCGCGGTGCAGCCCTGATCGGCCTGCCTGAGGCCGTCGCGGTCTTCGCGGCCGGGATCGCGGCCGGCGGGATCAACGCGATCGTCGGGTCGGGTTCGCTGATAACGTTTCCCACCCTGCTGGCCTTCGGGGTGCCGCCGATCACCGCCAACGTGTCCAACAACGTGGGCCTCGTGCCCGGGGGCGCCAGCGGCGCCTACGGCTACCGCCGGGAACTGGCGGGCCAGTGGCCGCGGCTGCTCCGGCTGGGCAGTGCCTCGGCGATCGGGGCCGCGGCCGGAGCCGTGCTGTTGCTGAAACTCCCGGCCGCGACCTTCAAAATTATCGTTCCGGTGCTGATCTTGATCGCCTGCGTACTGGTTATCCTGCAGCCCAAGCTGAACGGCTGGCTGGCCGGTCACCGCCGGGAAGGCAGCGAGCACGGCGGCCCGGTGCTGTGGGCCGGCGTGCTCGGGTCCGGCGTCTACGGCGGCTATTTCGGCGCGGCCCAGGGCGTGCTGATGATCGGCTTGCTCGGCATCTTCCTGGACGAGCCGCTGCAGCGCATCAACGGCATCAAGAACGTGCTCACCTTCCTGGTCAACGGGGTGGCGGCGATCGTGTTCATCGCCATCACCCACGTCAACTGGATCCTGGCCGGGCTGATCGCGGTCGGCTCGACCATCGGTGGCTACCTCGGGGCCCGGTACGGCCGGCGGCTGCCGCCGATGGCGCTGCGCATCCTGATCGTCGTCATCGGGGTGATCGCGGCCGTGAAACTGATCTTCTTCCCGTAGCCCGGCGCCGCTGGTCCCGGTGGTCTAACGTCCGGGGCTGGACCTGGACCATGCCACGCTCGGTGATCCGGCAGCGGAACGAGGGCTGCCGCGCGGTGGCCGGCCCGTGCACCACGGTTCCGTCGCCGATCCGGAACGTGCTGCCGTGCCAGGGGCAGGTCACGCACTCGTCGTCGGCGTCACCGGTCACCCGGCCCTGGTGCAGCGGGCCGCCCAGGTGGGCGCAGTGGTCGGACAGCACGTTGACGTCCGGCCCGCGCCGGAGCACGAACAGGCTCAGGTAGCCGAGCTGGCGGCGGACCGGCCGGCCGTCCGGCAGGTCGTAGATCGGGCACACGTCATGCCAGCCCAGCCCGGCCAGGTGGCCGATGGGCTCGGCGTGGTTGGCCCCGGCCCCGAGCCGCATTGCCAGGTGCCCGCCCAGATACCCGCCGACCGTGGCCGCGGTCAGGCCGCCGGCCGACAGCGCCTTGCCGACCTTGACGAAGCCGGTGACGCGGGCGATCAGCGAGGCGGAGAACAAGGTGGCCGCGCACGCCCCGGAGGCGGCGTGCACCAGCCCGACCCGCTGCTGGTGCCGGTGCAGCGCGGACCAGTCGGCCAGCCCGGTGGCGGTGGCCGGCAGCGAACTGGCGATCCCGGCCGCGATCAGCGTGCTGGCCGCCCGCTCGGTGCCCGGGAACAGGTCGAGCAGGGCCGCCGACGTCCAGCAGCCCAGGGGCAGCCGGACCAGGGCCGGGTGAGCCGGCTGGCCGAACGGCACGCCGTGCAGAGCGTCGGCCCGCGGCCCGGCCGGCAACGCGCGGACCACGCCATCGGACAGCGACCGGACCGCTCCGTCCAGGGCGGGTGCACGTTCAATGCGCTCGGCCACGTCGACGGGCCGGGGGATCGGGAACCGGCGGCGGGGACTCTCCCCGACCACCGGCGGGGCGGCATGGCCACGGGTGAACAAGCGGGACAGGGGTCGGCTCACATGGCTTCCGTACCCGCATGCCGGGGGCTGTTACCTCCTATTTCAGGCTGAGCCCGCAGTGTTTAACGCTGGGTTTAACGCTGGCCCGGCTGTTACAAGCTGCGCTGGCCGGGAAGCTGTCCGCAAACACCAGGACAGCAGGACAGGAGGAGAGCAGCAGTGACCCATGATCAGGTTCACCCGACCACCACCGATGCCGGGGCCCCGGTCGAGAGTGACGAACATTCGCTGTCGGTAGGCCCAGACGGCCCGATCCTGCTCCAGGACCATTACCTGATCGAGCAGATGGCCAACTTCAACCGGGAGCGGATCCCGGAGCGGCAGCCGCACGCCAAGGGCGGTGGCGCGTTCGGCCACTTCGAGACCACCGGCGACGTCAGCCAGTACACCAAGGCGACGCTGTTCCAGCCGGGGGTGCGCACCGACATGGTGGCCCGGTTCTCCACCGTGGCCGGGGAGCGGGGCAGCCCCGACACCTGGCGTGACCCGCGCGGCTTTTCGCTCAAGTTCTACACGACCGACGGCAACTACGACATGGTCGGGAACAACACCCCGGTCTTCTTCGTCCGCGACCCGATGAAGTTCCAGCACTTCATCCGGTCCCAGAAGCGGCGCGCCGACAACAACCTGCGCGACCACGACATGCAGTGGGACTTCTGGACCCTGTCCCCGGAATCGGCCCACCAGGTGACCTGGCTGATGGGTGACCGCGGCATCCCGCGCACCTGGCGGCACATGAACGGCTACACCTCCCACACCTACATGTGGGTGAACGCGAGCGGGGAGCGGTACTGGGTCAAGTACCACTTCAAGACCAACCAGGGCATCGAGTTCTTCACCCAGGACGAGGCCGACCAGATGGCCGCGGTGGACACCGACTACCACCAGCGGGACCTGTACGAGCACATCGAGAGCGGGGATCACCCGTCCTGGACGCTCAGGGTCCAGATCATGCCCTTCGAGGATGCCAAGACCTACCGGTTCAACCCGTTCGACCTGACCAAGGTCTGGCCGCACAGCGACTACCCGCTGATCGACGTGGGCACCATGACCCTGGACCGCAACGTCACCGACTACCACACCGAGATCGAGCAGGCCGCGTTCGAGCCGAACAACCTGGTGCCGGGCATCGCCCTGTCGCCGGACAAGATGCTGCTGGCGCGGGGTTTCTCCTACTCCGACGCGCACCGGGCCCGGCTCGGCGTGAACTACAAGCAGATTCCGGTCAACTCGCCCCACGTGCCCGTCCACAGCTACAGCAAGGACGGCCAGATGCGGATCAACAACGTGTCCGACCCGGTCTACGCGCCGAACTCCAAGGGCGGGCCGGCCGCGGACACCGAGCACAACCCGGTGGTGGGCTGGTACTCCGACGGCGAGATGGTGCGGACCGCCTACACCCTGCGCGAGCAGGACGACGACTGGGGCCAGGCCGGCACGATGGTCCGTGAGGTGCTGGACGACGCCGCCCGCGACCGCCTGGTCGAGAACGTCGTCGGCCACCTGCTCAACGGGGTGACCGAGCCGGTGCTGGTCCGTGCCTTCGAGTACTGGCACAACGTGGACAAGAACCTGGGCGACAAGATCGAGCAGGGCGTCCGGGCCAAGGCCAGCGAGAAGGACCCCAAGGCCGAGCAGCAGGCCAATCCGGCCCGCAGCGCCGCCCAGTCCAAGGCCTGACCAAGCTCGTCAGCTCACGATTGCCCGGAAGGCCCGGCGCACCAGCACGGTGCGCCGGGCCTTCGGCGTCGACCGGGCCGCCGCGTGTCACGTTGGGGCGGGCTGGGCCGTCATACCGGTGAGGGGCCGGGCGCCAGGCCCGGCCGCCGGTGAGACCTACAGGGGATGCTGTGACCACGAACAAGCTGGCCGGGGCCGACGCGGCCCGGCACGGGACCGGGGACGCCGATCTGACCGTCATGCTGGCGGCGCACGAGGCGCTGCGGCGGGATCTGACCGGGCTGGCCCACGCGGCCGCGGCCCAGGCGACGGGGGCCGGGCGCGGGGACCCGGGCCGGCGGCAGGCCGTGCAGCGCGGCTGGACGGTGTTCCAGCGGCAACTGCACATTCACCACACGGCCGAGGACGAGCTGGTCTGGCCCGCGCTGCGGGACCGGCTGGCCACCAGCGACGCGGCCCGGTCGGTGCTCGAGGCCATGGAGGCCGAACATCAGCAGATCGACCCGCTGCTGGGCGCGGTCGACCGGGCCATGAGCCAGCCGGGCGGGGACGACGGGAGCATGGCCGACACGGTGGACGTGCTGACCATGGCCCTGCACGGGCACCTGGCCCACGAGGAGCGGGACGCGCTGCCGCTGATCGGGACGGCGCTGAC
>DATDIH010000197.1:0-12229 GCA_036521155.1 Streptosporangiaceae bacterium | reverse complement strand
TATGGGGAGGTTGGCGCGGTGCAGCCTGGCGGGGGAAATGAGTCACCTTTTCCGGCTCGGGGCCATCGCCCCTATTTTTTTCTCAGCTATGCGCGGACGCCCAAGCGCGACCCATCGGATCGGAGCGACCCCGACCGCTGGGTGCACAAGCTTTACAACGATCTGTGCGATGAGATTTTACAAATGACGGACGCCCAGCCCGATGAGGCTGGGTTCATGGACCGGGACAACAAGCTCGGGGCGGAGTGGTCGCCCGAACTGATCACGGCCTTGAAATCGTGCCGGGTTTTTGTTCCGCTTTACTCTCGTCGCTACTTCGAGAGCGACAACTGCGGCCGAGAATGGTTCGCCTTCGCCCGGCGTGAGGTGATGCACCGGGCCGAGGGTGGCGAGGCCGTCGACGCGATCGTCCCAGCGCTCTGGCACCGGCTGGAGCGGGAGACGATTCCAGAGGTCGCTCAGACCTTTCAGTATGACCACGCTGACCTGGGTACTCGCTATTGCGCCGAGGGATTCTACGGCATCATGAAGCTGCAGAACTATCGGCGCGATTACCAGCGAGCGGTTCATCGTCTGGCCGAGCGCATCATTGAAATCGGTGACCGGAGCGTCGCCCATGCCGATGATGGCGTACAGGATTTTGAGCGCAAGGATTTCGAAACTCTGCCGAGCGCCTTTGGTCCTACCAGCGCCAAACGTACGACAGACGGCCAGTTGCAGATCACCGTACTGGCCCATACGACTTCCACCCTGCCTCCGGGGCGGGCCGGTGATTACTACGGTCAATCCGCGCACGTCTGGAGTCCCTACCGCCCGGCTTATTCTCAGCCCTTGGCCAATTACGCAGTTGAGTTGGCCAAGAAATGTCTCGACTGTGAGCCATCGTTTGAAGCCTTCGACGAGGATCAGCCGCGGTGGACCAATGAAGGGCAGGCCCCGCCCAGCCTGTGCCTGATCGACGCCTGGGTCAGCATGTCCGACTCCCACCGGGAACGGCTGCGAGCGCTCAACCGGATCACCGCGCCGTGGGTGAGCGTCCTGGTGCCCTGGAATCAGCAGGACAGGGAAATCAGTGAAGCCGGGGAAGTCCTTCATGATCGTCTGCGGGAGCACCTCGGAGACAAACTCGACGGTGTGCCCCGGCGATGCCGGATGGCCGCCAACGGCATTCCGACCTTGCGCGATTTCAGTGAACTCCTGCCCGAAATGACGATGATCATGCTGAAGCGATACCGCAAGTACGCGCCCGCCCGTCCGCCCGAGGGCGAGCCCGTCAGCCGTCCACGGCTCCGCCAGGCCGGACCCGGGGACTTCGGAGGTTTCCGATGACCGATTCCGGACCTGGCCAGATCATCACCTTCTATTCGTACAAGGGCGGAACCGGCCGGACCATGGCCATGGCCAACGTGGCCTGGATCATCGCCAGCCATGGCAAACGCGTGCTGACGGTGGACTGGGATCTGGAGTCCCCAGGCCTGCACAAGTTCTTTCATCCGTTCCTGGACGAGTCCACGGTCAGCGCCACCCCCGGCGTCATTGAGATCATCAACGAATACGCGTCGGCGGCGGTCGATCCGGGACCGCGGAGCAAGGACTGGTATCTGGAGTGCGCCCGCGTCGAGCGTCACGCGGTTTCGCTGGAATGGCCTTTCCCAGATGGTGGCCGGCTGGACTTCCTGTCGGCCGGCCGGCAGAACCGCGACTATTCCTCGGCGGTAGTGTCGCTCGACTGGGACAACTTTTACGATCGTCTCGGTGGCGGCAAGTTCTTCCGGGCCATGCGCGAGGACATGAAGCGCAATTACGACTACGTCCTCATTGACAGCCGGACCGGACTGTCGGATGTGGCCGATATCTGCACGATCGAGCTTCCCGACGTGCTGACCGTGTGCTTCACGCTCAGCGACCAGAGCATCGAGGGCGCGGCCAACGTGGCCCGGCAGATCAGCGGGCGTTACCGGGACCGGAACATCCGTGTACTGCCGGTGCCGATGCGCATCGAAGACGGCGAGAAAGAAAAGCTGGATATCGGCCGGTCCCTGGCCCGCATGCGGTTCGAAGGTTTTCCCTCTGAGATGAACCAGGAGAGCGCGGCCCTCTACTGGGCTTCAGTCGAGGTTCCCTACAAACCGTTCTACGCGTTTGAGGAGATCCTGGCCACCTTTGGTGACGATCCGGGTTCCCCAGCCTCCCTGCTTTCGGCGTTCGAGCGGATCACCGACGCGGTCACCGAGGGTGAGATCATTTCGTTGCGGCCGATCCCGGACGAGCGGAGGCTGCAGTACAAGGAGCTCTTCGCCCGGCGGCAACCGTCCGTCCTCACCCAGGTCTACCTGAGCTACGCGCCCGAGGACCGGATGTGGGCCGACTGGATCGAGGCCGTGCTGACCCAGGCCGGTTTCCAGGTCGTCCCGCGCAGCATCGTGGCCACCGCGCCGTTGGTCAGTGTGGATCTTCAAGCGGAACAGGAGCTGCAGGGCGCGCCGCGAGCGATCGCCATCCTTTCGTCGGCCTACATGCATTCTTCTGAGGGGAGGTCGGTGTGGAAAGCTCTGTCGGCGGTGGATGCGGCGGGCGTGCGGCGGCAACTGGTGTCGGTCCGGGTTGGCGACGGGCGGATCAGCGACCCGTTCGCTGACCATCCCGTGGTCGACCTGGCTCGGGTGCTGGATGAGGACCAGGCCAGCACCAAGCTGCTCTGGGCCCTGGATCGGCCTGCTCTGCCTCCCAGTAGCGGTGCCCAGAGCATTGAGAAACCGCGGTTTCCTGGCCGCGTTCCGCCGATCTGGAACGTCGCGGCCCGGAACGTGGACTTCACCGGGCGTGCTGCCGCCCTGGAACGTATTCGCGACCAGCTGGCCGGGGGCGGTACGACCGGCGTGGTCGCACTGGCCCTCTACGGGCTGGGCGGGGTGGGCAAGACGCAGCTCGTGCTGGAGTACGCACACCGGTTCATGGCCGACTACGACCTGGTCTGGTGGGTGCCGTCCGAGCGATCCGATGAAGTGACGGCCGCCCTGGCTAACCTGGCCAAAAAGATGGACCTGCGGGTCGGCGACAACGTAGCGGAAGCAGCCGAGACGGCCCTGGAGGAACTGCGCCGCGACACCAGCCCGCACTGGTTGCTCATCTTCGACAACGCCGATGACCCCAAACAACTCGAGCCTTACCTGCCGTCGGGGATCGGACACGTCCTGATCACCTCGCGCAATCAGGCCTGGACCCGGTCGGCCGAGCCGCTCGAGGTGGACGTCTTCACGCCCGAGGAGAGCGTGGCCCACCTGGTCCGGCACCTGCCCGAGCTTGATCCGGGCGACGCCAGGATGGTGGCGGATGCCCTCGGCCATCTGCCGCTGGCCGTCGAGCAGGCCAGCGCCTGGCTGGAGCAGACCGGGATGCAGCCGCAGGCCTATGTGGCCGAGATCAACACCCGGGCCGCCCGGATCCTGGGTCTGAACCAGCCGTCGGATTACCAGACCCCGGTCGTGGCGACGTGGGACCTTTCCTTTGAGCGGCTCCAGCAGCAGTCACCGGCGGCCGTGCGCATGCTGCAACTGCTGGCGTTCTTCTCCCCGGGGCCAATCTCGCTGGACCTGCTGTACAGCGACGAGATGTACGAGGCTCTGCACCCCTTCGACCAGAGCCTGAGCGAGCGGCTCATGCTGCCCCGGGTGATCCGGGACATCAGCCGGTTCGCGCTGGTAAAGGTCGACCAGAGCAGCAACTCGCTGCAGATTCATCGTCTGGTGCAGGCGGTGATCAGGTCCCAGCTGACCGACGATGCTGAGCGGGACGAGGTCCGGCACGCGGTACACCGGATTCTGGTGGGGGCCAAGCCGCGACGGGGGGAGATCGAAGACGCGGCCAACTGGCCCACGTACGAGCTGATCTGGCCGCACCTGGGACCGTCCCAGGCTGAGGACTGCACGGACCCGCAGACCCGTCAGCTGCTGCTCGACTGGGTGCGTTACCTCTGGATGCGCGGCGATTACGAGGCTTGCCTGAGCCTGGGCCAGCGCCTGCAGAACCTGTGGACCCATGTCCTGGGACCGGACCACTCACAGACGCTGTACCTGCAGTCCCAGATCGCCAACGTCCTGCGTTTCCAAGGCCGGTTCAACGAGGCCCGTGACCTGGACACCTTTGTTCTGGAACGGCAGCGTCAGGTACTCGGTGACGACCACCTGTTCACCCTGATCACGGCCAACAATCTGGGCGCTGATCTCAAGGCCCTGGGCGAATACCGGGAAGCGCTGGAGATCGACCGGCAGACCTACGGCAGCTTCAGGGACGAGTTCGGGGAAGAGTACGTGCGGACCATGATGGCGGCCTACAACCTGGCAGTGTCGATGCGGTTGGTCGGAGACTACGACGCCGCCCTTCAGCTGGACCAGGACACGTTGGAGCGCCGCCTGACGGTGCATCCAGCCAACCATCAGTTCACCCTTTCTTCCGCGGTCAACGTGGCGAATGACCTGAGGGCGGTTGGCGCTTTCCGTGATTCCGTGGCCCTGTTGCGGGACACACTGGCCAAATATCACGCTGTCCTGGGCGATGATGTGCCGGACACCCTCGGGGCCGCGATCGGCCTGGCCGTTTCGCTCCGCAAGGCCGGGGAGCAGGCCGAGGCGATGAACCTGGCCCGGGAGACTTACGACCGGTACGAGCGGCGTTATGGCCCCAACTTCCCTGACACGCGTCTGTGCGCGATCAACTTGGCCTGCGACTATGCGGCCGCCAACAACATGCCCAAGGCTCTGAGCCTGGTCACCGAGGTGCGCAGCGTGCTGGAAGCCGGGCTGGGCGCCGACCATCCGGACACCCTGGTGGCCGCCAACAACTTGTCCTGCTATCTGCGATCCATCGGACGGCTGGAGGAGGCGCACCGACTGGCTGAGGACACACTGACCCGGATGCGCGGCAAACTCGGCGAGAAACACCCAGAGACTCTGGCTTGCGCGGTCAACGTGGCCAATTGCCTCGGTGACTCGGGGAAACTGGATGAAGCCGAAGCGCTGGAACGGAAGACGGTGACCGAGCTGACCGGAGTTCTGGGGGCCAGGCATCCGGACACGCTGGTGTGTCAAGCCAACCTGGCGGTAACCCTCCGGGAGGCGGGCCGGGATCGAGACGCAAAGGACTTCAGGGCCCAGGTCCTGGCTGAGCTGGCTCAGGTGCTGGGCGCCAGCCATCCGGATGCGATTCAGCTTCGCGAGGGCCAGCGCATCAATCGCGACCTGGAGCCTCATTACATCTGAGTGGCCTCGGTCTCCGAAGACAGCCACCGCAGAATGTCCGGCAGCACGTCCAGCGCGCTGAAATGGGAAGCTCCCGCCTGCACGATCACGGTGGCGCTGGGAATCCGGTTGGCCAGCCACATTGCATGGCTGACGGGGGACAGATTGTCGATCGCGCCGTGCCAGAGCAGAACCGGGACGGTGATGGTGGCCGGGTCGAACCCCCAGGCCAGGTGAAACGCCAGTACATCGTCGATCCAGCCGTCGGCAGAGGTGCGCAACGCCTCGGCGTACGTCTGCAGCAGCAGGGCCCGGATACCTGGGTCGGCCACCACGCGGCGGTCCGGATCAGGCATGTCGGGCTGGAGCCGGGCCAGCAGGCTGGCCGGATCGGCCCGGACCGCGTCGGCGGCGGCCTCGGTCCGGGCGGCCAGATCCTCGTACCCGTTCATGGCCGCCGAGTGCTCAGTGACGTTGGACTGCGTCATCCCGTCGTACCAGTCCAGGCCGCGCGCCGCGGGGGGAGCCAGCCCGACCAGCACGGCGACCTTGGTCAAGCGTTCCGGCAGCAGGGCGGCGCAGGCCAGCGCGTGCGGGCCGCCTCCCGAGCGGCCGACCACGGCGAATTTGTCGAGGTCAAAAGCATCGGCGATGGCCAGGACGTCGGTGGCGGCGTCGGCTACCCGCCGGCCCTGGAAACGATCCGATTCCCCGTACCCGGGCCGGTCGAAGGCGATCAGCTGGACTCCCAGCCGATGCAGGACGGCGCCGCGCGGGTGGGGCCCGACCCGGCTGCCGGGTGTTCCGTGCAGGAGGAAGATGGGCTTCCCGTCGGGATCCCCGTATCTCTTCGTGGACAGCTGTCGGCCGTCGGGGGTCTTTACCTGATAACTGTCGAGGGTCCCGGTCCGGTAGCTCAAGATCACTTCCTGCCGTTTTCGCACCGTTTGTCACGCATGGGCGAATCAATCATCGGCATGGTGACAGCGATGCGCAACGGAGGAAACCCTTCCAGCGAAGGGTGGCGGTTACATCTGTGTACGGCAGCCGACCATGCGGAGCGCGAACGCGCCGTACTCGCGAGCGACATATGTGTCGGGGTAGCGGCCTGACGGGCGGAACCAGGATTTGGCGCCGTTGCCCATCTCCAGGACGGCGAAGGCGGCCAGATCCGGGTGGGCGGTCTCGAACCTCCCGGCCCGGCAGCCGTCGGCGATGATGGCGCGCACGCGGCCGGCGTAGCGGTCGCGCTTGGCCACGATGGCGGCCCGGTTGACCGGGTCGAGGCTGCGGACCTCGGTGTTGCACACCGTCACCTCGGCCGGGAAGCGGAGGAAGTCCAGCACCAGGGACTCGGTGGCCGCTCGCAACTGGTCGGCCGGGCCTGCCACTCCGCCCAGGGCCGCTTCCTGGGCGTCCAGAGCCCGGTCCATCGCCTTGTCCATGATGGCGAACAGGATGTCCTGCTTGGAGAGGACGTGGTTGTACAGGCTGGGGGCCCGGACGCCGAGGGTCTCGGCGATGTCCTTCATGGACGTGCCCCGGTAACCCCGCTCGGCGAACAGTTCGCAGGCGGTGTCAATGACGGTGGCCCGGCGCAGCCCCCGCACCAGCATTGACCGCTCCATGCCCAGCACTCTACGGTAACTAATGAACGTTCGTTAGTCCCCGCGGGAGGAGACCCGATGACCACCTCCGAGGCCTGGGAGCTGGACGCCGAGCACGAGGAGTTCCGGGCCAGTGTCCGGGCCTTCGTGGATCGCCAGGTGCGCCCGGTGGTCGAAGAAGCCGAGGAAAAGGGCCGCCCGCCCGCCACCCTGCTGACCGCGATGGGCAGCGCCGGGCTGCTGGGCCTGGCCGTGCCCGAGGAATACGGCGGCGGCGCCGGGGACTCGCTGGCCATCGTGGTGCTGTCCGAGGAACTGGCCCGGGCCAGCGGCGGCATCGCGGTGACCGCGCTGGTCACCGGCTACATGTCCACCCCGCACATCGCCAAGTTCGGCACCGATGAGCAGCGGGCCCGGTACCTGCCGGGCCTGGTGGCCGGGGAGAAGGTCGCCTCGATCGCGGTCACCGAGCCCGGCACCGGCTCGAATGTGGGCGGCCTTACCAGCCGGGCCACCCCGGTCGACGGCGGATTCGTGCTGAACGGCACCAAGATGTTCATCACCAACGCCGGCCTGGCCGACGTGCTGGTGGTGGCCGCGCGGACGTCGCCGGACGGGCATCGCGGCATCACCACGTTCATCGTGGACGCCGACAACCCCGGCCTGTCCCTGGGCCAGCCCCTGCGCAAGCTGGGCTGGCACGGCTCGGACACCCGGGAGGTCATTCTCTCCGACTGCTTCGTGCCCACCGAGGCGATCCTGGGCGAGCGGGACCGCGGCTTCTACCAGATCATGTCGGCGTTCCAGCTGGAGCGGCTGTCGCTGGCCGGGATGGGCATCGGGCACGCGGCCGAGTGCCTGGCCGCGGCCACCGCCTACGCCGCGGAGCGGGACGTGTTCGGCGTCCCGCTGATCAGCAAGCAGGCCATCCGGCACCGGCTGGCCGCGATGTCGGTCGAGCTGGAGGCGGCTCAGCTGCTGACCTACCGGGCCGCGGCCCGGATGGACGCCGGGCATCCCGGGGCCGAGGCGTCGGTGGCCAGGGCCAAGTACCACGCGGCCATCGCGGCCTGCCACATCGTGGACGAGTGTGTGCAGCTGTTCGGGGGCAGCGGCTTCCTGGAGGAGACCCCGGTGGCCCGGCACTACCGGGACGTCCGGGTGCTGCGCATCGGCGGCGGTACCGACGAGATCCAGCTCGAGATCCTGGCCAAGGACCTCCCCGCGTCACCAGCGAGGCCAGTGTGACTACTGAGGCTGATGTGGTTTCTGAGGCGGCTGAGGTTGATGAGGCTGGCGGGGCCGACGACGTCCGCAAGGCCATCATCACGGCCGAGCAGGGCAACGACACCTCCCGCTGGCCCGACAAGCTCCCCGTGGCCGATCGCCTCGCCGTCCTGCTCGATCCTGGCTCCTGGCGCGAAGACGGCCTGCTGGCCAACGCCGGCGCCGGCACCAATGACGGCGCCGGTGGCCTGCCCGCCGACGGTGTCCGCACCGGGGTGGGCCGGATCGGTGGCCGCCCGGTGGCGGTGATCGCGCACGACTTCGCGGTCAAGGCCGGGTCCTGGGGCCGGCTGACCTGCGAGAAGCAGGTCCGCATCCTGGAGCGGGCCGACCGTGACCTGCTGCCGGTGGTGTACCTGGTCGACTCGGCGGGCGGCCGGCTCACCGAACAGCTCGGCTTCTTCTCCGACCGCCGCGGCGCGTCCCGGATCTTCCAGCTGCAGGTGGCCCTGTCCGGCCGGGTGCCGCAGCTCTGCTGCCTGCACGGCCCGTCGGCCGCGGGCGGCGCCTACATGCCGGCCTTCACCGACTGGGTGGGCATGGTCGAGGGCCACGCCTCCATGTACCTGGCCTCACCGCGGGTGGCCGAGAAGGTCACCGGCGAGCGGACCACGCTGGAGGAGATGGGCGGCGCGGTCATGCACGCCACCGTGTCCGGCTGCGCCGACGAGGTGTTCGGCTCGGACTGGGAGGTCATCACCGCGGCCCGGCTGCTGCTGTCCTACCTGCCGGACAGCTGGGAGCAGCGGCCGCCAACGGCGGCACCGGCAGCCCCCGCCACCGCCGACTGGTCCGGCGTCATCCCGGCCACCGAGTCCGAAGGCTACGACGTCCGGGACGTGATCGACGGCCTGGTCGACGCCAACTCGTTCTTCGAGATCAAGGCCCGCTGGGCCGAAGAGATCGTGGTCGGCCTGGCCCGCCTGGACGGCCGGGTGGTGGGCCTGGTCGCCAACCAGCCCCAGGTCCGCAGCGGCGCGATCTTCGTGGATTCGGCGGACAAGGCGGCCCGGTTCATCACCTTGTGCGACGCGTTCAACGTGCCGCTGATCTTCCTGCACGACGTGCCCGGGTTCATGGTCGGGGTGGCGGTGGAGCGGCAGGGCATCATCCGCCACGGGGCCAAGATGATCACCGCCATGGCCAGCGCCGAGGTGCCCAAGTTCTCGGTCATCCTGCGCAAGAGCTACGCGGCCGGGTACTACGCGATGTGCGCCCCCGGGTTCGAGCCCCGCGCCTCGATCGCGCTGCCCACCGCGTCGATCGGCCCGATGGCCGCCGAGGCCTCGGTCAACGCCATGTACGCCCGCAAGATCGCCGACATCGCCGACCCGGACGAGCGGGCCGCCTTCGTCGAGGCCCGCCTGGCCGAGCAGCGGGCCGACATCAACCTGCTCCGGGTGGCCAGTGAGCTGGTCGTGGACACGGTGGTCGAGCCGGACGGCCTGCGCGCTGAGCTGATCACCCGGCTGGCCGAGGCCGGGCCCTGGACACGCCGGCCACCGCGCCGCCACCATCACATCAGCCCGGTGTGATCATCAATCCGTGGCCCGCCGTCCGGCGGCCGCCCGCCACGGCGGGTAACCATTGGGGAGGCTGTCTATGGCAGACAATCTGAGCCAGCTGCTGGCGACCCCGCTGCAGCCCCTGCGCGAGCAGTGGCGGTCGGCGGACCAGGCCCGCCTGCTGGCCGAGGCCCGGAGCCGGCACGAGGAGAGCCCGGACTCCTACTGGACCTGGGTCGCGGAACGGCAGCGCTGGATGCAGCCGTGGGACACGGTGCGCACCGGCGAACTGGGTGACTTCACCTACTTCGCGGGCGGCCGGATGAACGTGGCCGACAACTGCGTCGACCGCTGGGCCGAGGACCCCGCCACCGCCGGCCAGACCGCGGTGATCTGGGAGGGGGAGCCCGGCGACGTCCGCACGGCCAGCTACGCCGAGCTGGCCGACGAGGTCAGCCGGCTGGCCGGCGCCCTCCTCGAACTGGGTGTGACCAAGGGCGACGTGGTCGCGATCTACATGCCGAACGCGATCGAGGCCTTCACCGCGGTGCACGCCTGCAACCGCATCGGCGCCATCTACACGATCCTGTTCTCCGGGTTCGGCCCCGATGCGGTGCGCTCCCGGCTGGAGGCGTCCCGGGCCAAGCTGGTCATCGTGCTCGACGCCTCCTACCGGCGCACCCGGCTGATCCCGCTGCTGGACACCCTGCGCGCGGCCCGAAAGCAGCTCCGCAGCGTGGAACACACGATCGTGGTCGACCGCACCGGACGCGGGGTACCGCTGCAGGACGGCGAGATCTCCTACGCCGACGCGCTCCAGCTGGCCCCGGAGGGCACCCCGGCGGTGCCGCTGGAGGCCAACGACCCGGCCTTCCTCATCTTCACCAGCGGCACCGAGGCCAAGCCCAAGGGGGTGGTCCACAGCGTGGCCGGCTTCCTGCTCGGCACCTGGGCCAACGTGCTCTGGCAGGTCGGCCCGGAGGACGGCGACGTGTACTGGGTGGCGGCCGACGTCGGCTGGCTGACGTTCCCGATCCAGGCCGTGGTGGGCGGGCTGGCCAACGGCATGACCGTGGTCTGCTTCGAGGGGGCCATGGACACCCCGACCAACGCACGGTTCTACGAGATCTGCGAGAAGCACCACGTGACCAAGGTGCTGGGGGCGCCCACGCTGCTGCGCATGCTGCGCAAGTACGGCGACGACCTGGCCGCCGCCCACCCGCTGCCCGACCTCAAGCTGGTCACCGTGCAGGGCGAGCCGCTGGACGGGGACACGTTCTCCTGGGCGACCACGCACCTGGGCGGCGGGGTCCCGGTGGTCAACGCCTACGGCCAGACCGAGACCGGCTCGACCTGGGCCTACTCGGTGACCGGGGTGGAGGCGCTCAAGCCCGGCTCGACCGGGACCGCGGTGCCAGGGCACGTCTACGAGATCCTCGACGACAACGGCCAGCCGGTGCCGCCCGGGACCAAGGGCAACCTGGTCCTGACCCAGCCGTTCCCCACCCTGGCCCGCACGGTGTGGGACGACCCCGAACGCTACAAGACCGCCTACTTCAGCCGCTTCCCTGGTCTCTACGGCACCAACGACGAAGCCGTGCTGGACGAGGACGGGCACCTGTGGGTGCTGGGCCGGGCCGACGACGTGATCAACGTGGCCGCGCACCGGATCTCCACCCTGGAGATCGAAGCCATCGCCACCGCGCACCCGCAGGTGGCCGAGGCCGCCGTGGTGGGCGTGGCCGACCAGACCAAGGGCACGGTCCCGGTCGGCTTCCTGACCCTGCTCGACGGGGCCGACCCGGGCCGGGTCAAGCAGGAGGTCGCCGACGAGGTGTCCTCGCAGCTGGGCGGCTACGCCCGGCTCGGTGCGGTGTACCTGACCTCGGCGCTGCCCAAGACCCGCACCGGCAAGATCATGCGCCGGCTGCTCCGCGACGTGGTGGAACACGGGGAACCCCAGGGTGACACCAGCGCCATGGAGGACGTGGCCGGCCTGCAGGCGGTCCAGCAGGCGGTGGCGGGCCCCGCGGGCGCTCCGGCCGGGAGCGTCTGACCGTGGCTGGACTGTGGTTCGAGCAGCTCGAGGTCGGCCTGCAGGTCCGGCACGCGACCACCCGCACGGTCACCGAGACCGACAACGTGCTGTTCACGACGATGACCATGAACCCCCAGCCGCTGCACCTGGACGCGGAGTTCGCGGCCACCACCGAGTTCGGCCGGCCGCTGGTCAACAGCCTGTTCACGCTGGGGCTGGTGGTCGGGCTGGCGGTGCCGGAGCTGACCCTGGGCACCACCGTGGCCAACCTGGGCTTCTCCAAGGTGGAGTTCCCGGCCCCGGTGTTCACCGGTGACACCATCCACGTGGTGACCGACGTGGTGGACGCCCGCCGGTCCAGGTCCCGGCCGGGCACCGGCATCGTCACCTTCGAGCACCACGGCATCAACCAGCGGGACGAGACCGTGTGCGTGGCTGTCCGGGCGGCGATGATGCGCTGCCGGCCCGCGGCGGAGGAAGAGTGAGCGATCCATGGCGGCGCTGAACCGGGTCCGTAGCCTGCTGTTCATGCCGGGTACCAGGGCCGACATGATC
>DATDIH010000196.1:0-12752 GCA_036521155.1 Streptosporangiaceae bacterium | reverse complement strand
AGCAAGATCGAGGGCACCTACGAGTACACGCTGCTGCTGTTCATCCCGGGCGCGGCGCCGTACGACCTGTGGATCCCGGACTCCGGGCGGGGGGTCAAGCTGCACGTCCGCCGGGTGTTCATCCTGGAGGACACGGGCGGCCAGCTGATGCCGCAGTACCTGCGGTTCATCCGCGGCATCATCGACTCCGGCGACCTGCCGCTGAACGTGTCCCGCGAGCTCCTGCAGGGCAGCCGGGCGGTCAGCCACATCAAGTCCACTTCGGTCAAGCGGATCCTCAAGCAGCTGGCCGACCTGGCCGAGCACGACCCGGAGAAATACGCCACGTTCTGGTCGCTGTTCGGCGCGGTGCTCAAGGAGGGCGTGGCCGAGGACTACGCGAACCGCGACGAGATCGGCAAGCTGCTGCGGTTCACCACCACCGCCTCGGGCGGCCAGCCGAACGTGTCGCTGCCGGAGTACGTGGCGCGGATGAAGGACGGCCAGGACAAGATCTACTACCTGCTGGCGCCCGGGCCGGCCGCCGCCAGCAGCCCGCACCTGGAGGCGTTCCGGACCAAGGGCGTGGAGGTGCTGCTGCTCAGCGAGGCGGTGGACAGCTGGGTGGTGGCCAACCTGCCCGAGTTCGACGGCAAGCGGCTGCAGTCGGTGGCCCAGGGCGCGGCCGACCTGGGCGGGCTGTCGGACGAGGCCGAGAAACAAGCACAGCTCAGGGCCAGCACCGAGTTCGCCGGGCTCACCGGCAAGCTCAAGGAGCTCCTCGGCGAGGACGTGTTCGACGTGCGGGTGACCAGCCGCCTGACCAGCTCGCCGGCCTGCATCGTGGCCAACGAGCCGGACATCGAGATGAACCTGGCCCGGCGGCTGCGCGGCTCCGGCCTGCCCAGCCAGCCGGTGCTGGAGGTCAACCCGGAGCACCCGCTCATCGAGCGGCTCAACTCCCGGCTGGACGACCCCGAGCTGGCCGACTGGGCTCACGTGCTGTACAGCCAGGCGGTGCTGACCCTGGGCGCGCGGATCGACGACCCGGCCGCGTTCGTCACCCGGCTCAACGGCCTGCTCGAGTCGCTGACCGGGAGTGGGTCCGGGGCTGGCTCCGATGGCTGAGGAGGCCGGGCCGGGCGAAGAGCTGCCGTACCGGTACGGGCCGCGGCTGGCGGCGGAGATCGAGCGGCGCTGGCAGCAGCGCTGGCTCGACGAGGGCACATTCCACACGCCGAACCCGGTCGGCCCGCTGTCCGGCGGGTTCGAGCGGGTGCGCGGGCGCACCCCGTTCTACGTGCTGGACATGTTCCCCTATCCGAGCGGCGCCGGGCTGCACGTCGGGCACCCGCTCGGTTACATCGGCACCGACGTGCTGGCCCGTTACCAGCGGATGAACAACCGGCACGTGATGCACGCGCTCGGCTATGACGCGTTCGGGCTGCCGGCCGAGCAGTACGCGATCGACACCGGCCAGCACCCGCAGCTGACCACCGAGGCCAACGTGGGCGCGATGCGGCGGCAGCTGCGGCGGCTGGGGCTGGGGCACGACGAGCGGCGTGAGGTGGCCACCACCGACCCGGCCTTTTACCGCTGGACGCAGTGGATCTTCCTGCAGATCTACAACAGCTGGGTGGACGAGCGGACCGGCCGGGCCCGGCCGATCGCCGAGCTGGTGGCCGAGTTCGAGTCGGGGGCGCGACCGGTGCCCGGCGACAGGGGCTGGGGCGGGCTGACCGAGCCGCAGCGCCGCGAGCTGGTGGACGGGTACCGGCTGGCCTACCTGGCTGAGGAACTGGTCAACTGGTGCCCGGGGCTGGGCACGGTGCTGGCCAACGAGGAGGTCACCCCGGACGGCCGCAGCGACATCGGCAACTACCCGGTCTACCGGCGGCCGCTGCGGCAGTGGATGCTGCGGATCACCGCGTTCGCGGAACGGCTGGTGGCCGACCTGGACACGCTGGACTGGCCGGAGTCGATCAAGCTGCGGCAGCGGAACTGGATCGGCGCCAGCGACGGCGCCTACGTCACGTTCCCGGTGATCGGGCTTGAGGCCTCGGTCGAGGTCTTCACCACCCGGCCGGACACGCTGACCGGGGCCACGTACCTGGTGCTGGCTCCGGAGCACTCGCTGGTGGACGCGCTGGTGGCGGGGACGCCCGCCGCCGGCCCGGTGGGGGCCTACCGGGAGGCCGCGGCCCGGCTGAGCGACCGGCAGCGGACGGCCGGGGCCGGGGCGAAGACCGGAGTCGCCACCGGGCAGTCGGTGACCAATCCGGCCAACGGCCAGGCGATCCCGGTCTATGTGGCCGATTACGTGCTGGCTGGGTACGGGACCGGCGCGATCATGGCGGTACCCGCGCACGATGAGCGGGACCGGGACTTCGCGAAGGTCATGGGACTGCCGGTACAAGAGGTGGACCCGGCCTGGCTGGATGAGGTACCGAGGGCCATCGCGTGGCTGGAGGAGACGGGGCACGGCCGGGCAGGCCGGACCTACCGGCTGCGGGACTGGCAGTTCTCCCGGCAGCGGTACTGGGGTGAGCCGTTCCCGATCGTGTACGACGAGCTCGGGCCGGTGGCGCTGCCGGAGTCGCAGCTGCCGGTGCTGCTGCCGGAGATGACCGACTTCAAGCCGGTCCGGCCGGAGGCCGGCAAAGACAGCACTGCCGGTGAGGAGGACAGCGAGCCGGTGCCGCCGCTGGCCCGGGCGGCGGACTGGGCCGACGTGACCCTCGATCTGGGGGAGGGCCCGCGGCAGTACCGCCGGGAGCTGAACACGATGCCGCAGTGGGCCGGGTCGTGCTGGTACTACCTGCGCTATCTGGATCCCACGAATGACCGGGAGTTCGTTGACCCCGAGATTGATCGCTACTGGATGGCGGCGGCGGGCGGTAATGACGGCGATGGCGGGGTCGGGCTCTACGTGGGCGGCGTCGAGCACGGCGTCCTGCACCTGCTGTACGCGCGGTTCTGGCACAAGGTGCTGTACGACCTGGGGCAGGTGGCGACCAGGGAGCCGTTCCAGCGGCTGGTGAACCAGGGCTACATCCTGGCCGACGCGTTCACCGACGAGCGCGGCATGTACGTCCAGGCCGCCGAGGTGGAGCACGAGGCCGACGGGTACACGTTCAACGGACAGCCGGTGACCCGCCGGGCCGGCAAGATGGGCAAGAGCCTGAAGAACAGCGTCAGCCCGGATGACATCTACGACACCTACGGGGCCGACACGCTGCGGCTGTACGAGATGGCCACCGGTCCGCTGGACGCCGACCGGCCCTGGCAGACCGGCGACATCATCGGCGTCCACCGGTTCCTGCAACGGCTGTGGCGCAGCATCGTCGACGAGGCCACCGGGGAGACGCGGGTTGCCGACGGGGAGCTTGACCCGGAGACCGAGCGGCGGCTGCACCAGACGATCACCGTGGTCCGGGCCGACGTGGAGGCGCTGCACTACAACACGGCCATCGCCCGGCTGATGGAGCTGGTCTCGCACAGTGCCCGGCTGGCCGCGCGCGACGGGGCCCTCCCCCGGGCCCTGGCCGAGCCGCTGGTGCTGATGACCGCGCCGCTGGCCCCGCACATCGCCGAAGAGCTGTGGTCCCGGCTCGGCCACCCGGATTCCCTGGCCTATCAGGCGTTTCCCGTGGCCGACCCGGCCCTGGCCGCCGAGGACACGGTGGAGCTGCCGGTCCAGGTCAACGGCAGGGTCCGGTTCACCGTCGAGGTCCCGGCCGGGGCCAGCGAGGACGCGGTCCGCGACCTGGTGACGGGGAGCGAGGACTTCGGCCGGGCCGTGGACGGAATGGCCGTGCAGCGGATCATCGTGATCCCGGGCCGGATCGTGAACGTGGTGGCCCGCTTAATTCGGACGTAACTAAAAAGGTTGAGGCGGCGTCTTACATAGCGAGGGGGGTTCATTACGGGGCGAGCATCGTAAAGGGGACGAACATGCTCACACAACGGAAACACCGGGGGATCGCGCTGATCACGGGGGCGCTGGCCAGCGGGGGGCTGGCGGTCGCGCTGGCCGCGGGACCAGCGTCGGCGCAGGCCGGGGGGCCGCCGTCGTCACCCGGGCTGACGCCCGGCGTGGCCACGGTCACGCCGGCCGACGGGGGGTCGCCCGTGGCCGACCTGGCCTACACGGCGGCCAACGGGTCGGTCTACATCGGCAACGCGCTGGCCTCGGCGCCATCAGAGACCGCGCTGGGCGGGCACCTGACCGGCGGCCCGGCGGTCACGTTCGAGTCCGGCAGCAGCCTGCTGGCCGTGTTCGGGCGGGGCACCGACAACGCGCTGTGGTGGGACCACCAGACGGCGCCGGGTACCTGGTCGGGCTGGCAGTCGCTGGGCGGCCGGCTGACCTCCAAGCCCGGCGCGGCCACCTACGACCCGAGCGGCACGATGACCGTGGCCGCGCGCGGGGTGGGCGGCGAGGTGTGGCAGCGCAGCTTCACCACCTCCGGCTGGGGGGCCTGGACCGACGAGCAGGGCCTGCTGCTGGCCGGGACCGCGCCGGCCCTGGCCTACGACCCGGACGGGCACCTGCTGGTGGTGGCGGTCGGCGTCGGCCACGACGTCTACCTGAAGCCGGAGGGCACCGAGTTCGGCTTCAACCCGCTGGGCGGGACGACCAGCGACAACCCGGCCGTGACCGTGGTCCAGGGCACCGCGTCCGACCCGAACGCCCTGTACGCGGTGGCGTTCGTGCGCGGCACCGACAACGGGCTGTGGGCCGAGCAGGTCACGCTGCCGCTGAGCTTCAGCGGGCCGGCCCCCGACTCGGCGGGCTGGAAGTCCTACGGCGGGGCGCTGACCTCCGGCGTCGCGGCTCAGACGGCGGCCGGGGGCTCGTTCACCTACGTGTTCGGGCTCGGCACCGACAACCAGTTCTGGGCCCGGATCGGCGGCTGGCCGACGCTGGGTCCGTGGCAGCACGCCTGACCCGCTAGACGGGCAGCTAGCGGCTCCGGTCGCTAGCTGCCCAGGGCGGCCCCGCGGCGCTAACCGCCCAAGGCGACCCCGCGGCGCTAGCCGCCCAAGGCAACACTGTCCTGTTCCAGGGCGGCCAGGGCCTGCGGGACCCAGCCGCTGTCCCAGGCGTGCGACGTCGGCGTGGGGGTCTCGGTGGTGTGCTTGATGCCAACCTGGGTGAGCAGGCTGTTGTAGCTGGCCATGTCCTGCTGGAACGCACTGTAACCGCCGATCCAGATCCGGTTGGCGCTGGTGAACGGCGTCTTGTGGGCGTTCAGGAACGACGAGGACAGCTGGTAGCTGGACTGGAAGTTTGCGTTGGTGCCGTAGTTGACGGCCGAGTTGCCGCCGACCGTGCCGTAGGGGTCGGCGCCGGCGTAGGAGGTCATCGCGGCCGGGAAGTCCCAGGAGGCGCCGACCGAGAACAGGTCGGGGTGCTTGAGCAGCAGGTCCTGGCCGCCGATCCCGGACTTGGAGAAACCGATCAGCCAGCTCTGCTCGGTGCCGGTGATGGACAGGTTGGCCTTGACCCAGGGCACCAGCTGGGTGGTCATGAACGATTCGTACTGCATGCTGGTGTCGGTGGGGTTGTCGGCGTACCACGGGTCGGCCGGGAACGACGGCTCGATGATGGTCAGGTTGTACTGGTTCTGCGCGTTGGCCGCGGCCATCGTGCCCACGCCGTCCCCGAAGCTGGTGCCCTGGTCCGGCTCGACCGGCAGCACGAACAGGAAGTTGTGCTTGACCCCGGCCGCCGGGCTGGACGGTGGCAGGACCCGCAGGACCTGGTCGGTGTTGCCGTCCTCGGACGAGAGCGTGTCGTAGGACTGGACGCCATTGGCGTCGGTGCCGGTGTAGGTGACCTGGAGCCCGCTGGTGCCGCCGCCCCCGCCGCCGGTGGTGGCGCAGGTGACGGCGACGTTGGTCACGTTGGCCGAGCCGACCGTGCCGGTGCCGCTGGCCACGGTGCAGGTCTGGCCGAGAGGGCTGGTCTTGACCGTGACGTTGTAGGCGGCGCCGGTGGCCAGGGCGGTGCTGAACGTGAACGCGCCGCTGGCGGTGACGCTGAGGTCGTTGCCGCCGTTGTTCTGCAGGACGACCGTGCTGCCGCTGGGCAGGCCGCTCACGGTGCCGCCGACGGTGTAGCTGCCGGGGGTGGTGGCCACGTCGCCGCCGGACCAGTTGTCGATCTGGTTGGCCGCGTAGTAGAGCCAGACCCCGGGGCTGCCGGTGGTGATGCTGGCGTCGGTGGCCTGCACGACCTGGGTCCCGTTCTGGTAGCCGGTGATCGTGGACCCGGCAACCTGGATCTTCCACACGTCAGAGGCGGGGGTGATCTTGAGCGTGCTGCTGGAGCTGAGCTGGGTCCAGCTGGAGGCGCTGTCCATCCGCCACACCGAGACGGTGCTGGTGGAGTTGCCGTACCAGAGGAAGTAACCCTTGCTGCTGCTCAGCCGGACGGCGAGCCCGGGACCCCAGTTGCTGCCGGAACTGCCGGGCAGCGTGCCCTGGGCGAACTGGTCACTGCCGAAGGTGTTCGCGCTCCAGTAGGCGCTGTTCAGCGTGCTGGCCGTCCCGGCGTGCAGGGTGTTGCCGGAGATCTGCGGGGCGGTGGTGCCCGCGACCGTGGTCCAGTTGGACCCGAGCCCGCCGTTGGCCCGGTCGAAGCTGTCCGACACCGTGGTCCCGCCGGTGCCGCCGCCTCCGCCTCCGCCGGAGGTGGCGCAGGTGACGGCCACGCTGGTGATGTTGGCCGAGCCGACCGTGCCGGTCCCGTTGGCCACCGTGCAGGTCTGGCCGGTGGGATTCGTTGTGACGGTGACGTTGTAGGTGGCGCCGGTGGCCAGCGCGGTGCTGAACGTGAAGGCGCCGTTGCCGGTGGCGGTGAGATCGTTGCCGCCGTTGTCCTGCAGGACCACGGTGCCCCCGCTGGCCAGACCGGACAGGGTGCCGCCCACGGTGTGGCTGGTGGGGGTGGTGGTGCAGGTCACGGCCACGTTGGTGACGTTGGCCGAGCCGATCGTGCCGGTCCCGTTGGCCACCGCGCAGGTCTGGCCGGGCGGGTTGCTGCCGACCGTGACGCTGTAGGCCGCGCCCGGGGCCAGCGCGGTGCCGAACGTGAACGAGCCGTTGGCGGTGACGCTGAGGTTGCTGCCGCCGTTGTTCTGCAGCACGACCGTGGCCCCGCTGGCCAGGCCACTCGCGGTGCCGCCCACGGTGTAGGTGGGGTTGGCCTTGCAGGTCACGGCCACGTTGGTGACGTTGGCCGAGCCGACCGTGCCGGCGCCGTTGGCCACTGTGCAGGTCTGGCCGGCGGGATTCGTTGTGACGGTGACGTTGTACGTGGCGCCGGCGGCCAGCGCGGTAGTAAACGTGAAGGCGCCGTTCGCAGTGGCGGTGAGATCGTTGCCGCCGTTGTCCTGCAGCACGACCGTGCCCCCGCCGGCCAGGCCGGAGACCGTGCCGCCGACGGTGTAGGTGGTGGGCGCGGCGCTGGCGTCCCCGCCGGACCAGCTGTCGATCTGGTTGGCCGCGTAGTAGAGCCACACCCCGGGGCTGCCCGAGGTGATCTTGGTGTCGGTGGTCTGGACGACCTGCGTCCCGTTCTGGTACCCGGTGATCGTCGACCCCACGACCTGGATCTTCCACACGTCGGTGGCCGCGGTGATCTTCAGGGTGCCGCTGGCCTTGAGCTGGGTCCAGCTGGAGGCGCTGTCCATCCGCCACAGCGACACCGTGTTGGTGGAGTTGCCGTACCACAGGATGTAGCCCTTGCTGCTGCTCAGCCGCACGGCCAGGCCGGGACCGTAGTTGCCGCCGGAACTGCCGGGCAGGGTGCCCTGGGCGAACTGGTCACTGCCGAAGGTGCTGGCGCTCCAGTAGGCGCTGTTCAGCGCGCTGGCCGTGCCCGCGTGGAGGGTGTTGCCGGAGATCTGCGGGGCGGCGGTGCCCGCGACCGTGGTCCAGTTGGATCCCAGCCCGCCGTTGGCCCGGTCGAAGGTGTCCGACACCGTGGCTGCGTCGGCCGCCTGCGGGAAGATCACCGACAGCGGCCCGGCCAGCAGCGCGCAGGCCAGCATGCTCGCCAGCAGCACGCCAGCCCGGCGGCTGAACTTACGGAGAGTGGTCGGCATGGGCCCGCCTTTGCAGACGCGTTGTCTCCAACTGTCCATAGCGGGTTTAGCTGGGACAATACAGGCCAGAGGGCCGGTCGCGCCAGAGGCTGAGGTTACGGGCGTGGCGCGCGCAGGACGACAATCGATCGCGGGCTGACCGTGTAGATGTCCCCGGCCTTGAGCGGCCGGACCGGGGACGGGCTGGTGCCCTCGAACGTGTTGACCTCGAGCTGCCAGGTGCGGTCGTCGGCCAGCCCGCGGGTGACCGGCAGGGTGAAGTCGAGCAGTTCCCACCAGGCGTTGACCAGGACCAGGAAGTCGTCATCGAGCAGCGCGGTGCCGTCGGCGGCCCGGTCCGGGCTGTCCGAGCCGTCCAGGTAGACGGCCAGGGCCAGGGCGCTGTCGTCCTTCCAGTCGGCGTCGGTCATGGCGGTGCCGGACGGGATGAACCAGCCCAGCTCGTGGGCGTCGGCGCCGGTCAGGAACCGGCGGCGGCGGAACACCGGGTGCTGGCCGCGCAGCTTGATCAGCTGGCGGGTGAAGGCCAGCAGGTCGGAGTCGGCGTGGGCCCAGTCGAACCAGGAGATCTCGTTGTCCTGGCAGTAGGCGTTGTTGTTGCCCTGCTGGGTCCGGCCGAGCTCGTCGCCGCCGAGCAGCATGGGCACCCCGGCCGACAGCAGCAGCGTGGTCAGCAGGGCCCGGGACTGGCGGGCCCGCAGGGCCAGCACGTACGGGTCGGTGGTGGGGCCCTCGGTTCCGCAGTTCCAGGAGCGGTTGTCGGTGGAGCCGTCGCGGTTGTTCTCGCCGTTGGCCTCGTTGTGCTTGTCGTTGTAGGAGACCAGGTCGTGCAGGGTGAAGCCGTCGTGCACGGTGATCAGGTTGACCGACGCGGTGGGCCGCCGCCGGTTCCCCCCGTACAGGTCCGACGACCCGGCGAACCGGGTGGCGAATTCGCCCAGGCCGATCGGGTGGCTGCGCCAGAAGTCCCGCATCGAGTCCCGGAACTTCCCGTTCCACTCGCTCCACAGGGGCGGGAACCGGCCCAGGTCGTAGCTGTCCATCTGGCCCACGTCCCAGGGCTCGGCGATCAGCTTGGCCCGGGACACCACCGGGTCCTGGGACACCAGGTCGAAGAAGGCGGAGGTGTTGTCGAACCCGCCGTCCTGGCGGGCCAGGGTGGCGGCCAGGTCGAAGCGGAACCCGTCCACGTGCATCTCGGTCAGCCAGTAGCGCAGCGAGTCCATGATCAGCTGGAGGGTGCGCGGCTGGCCCGCGTTGAGCGAGTTCCCGGTGCCGGTGGTGTCGTAGTAGTGCCGCGGGTCCCCCTCGTCGAGGCGATAGTAGGCCGGGTTGTCGAGACCGCGGAAGGACAGCGTCGGACCCAGTTGGTTACCTTCGGCGGTGTGATTGAACACCACGTCCAGGATGACCTCCAGTCCGGCCGCGTGCAGCGAACCGACCATGGCCTTGAACTCCACGACCTGGTTGCCGGGCCGGCCGGCGCGCACCTCGGCCGAGTACCTCTGGCTGGGGGCGAAGAACCCGATCGTGTTGTAGCCCCAGTAGTTGGTCAGGCCGCGGCCGGTGAGGAAACCCTCGGGCACGAACTCGTGCACCGGCAGCAGCTCGACCGCGGTCACGCCCAGCTGGGTCAGGTGGCTGACCGCGGCCTCGTGGGCCAGGCCCGCGTAGGTGCCGCGCAGCGCGGGCGGGATGTCCGGGTGCTGCATGGTGAAGCCCTTGACGTGAACCTCGTAGATCACGGTGTCGGCGTAGGGGCGGCGTAGCGGCTCGCGCTCCCGCCAGCCGTAGGCCGGGTCCACCACCAGGCTGCGCGGCACGTCCGGGGCCGAGTCGGTGCTGCTGGGGGTGTCGGCGTCGCCGCCCACGTACCCGAGTACGTCCGGGTTGTCGGTCACGGTGCCGGCCACCGCGCGCGCGTACGGGTCGAGCAGCAGCTTGGCCGGGTTGCAGCGGATGCCCTGGGCCGGGTCGTACGGGCCCGCGGCCCGGAAGCCGTAGGCCTGGCCCGCGCCGACGCCGGGCACCAGGGTGTGCCAGACCCCGGCGTCGAAGTCCAGCATGGGGACCTGGGTCTCGCGGCCGGACGAGTCGAACAGGCACAAGGTCATGCCGGAGGCGACGTCGGAGGCGACGGCGAAGTTGGTGCCGTCAGCGGTGATGGTGGCGCCGAGCGGATAGGGGGCTCCGGGCAGGCCGGTGGTCACGGGTCCTCCTGGGACGAGGGGGAAGCGCTGGGCGGGGTGGCGGTGCTGGACGGGGTGGGGGTGCTGGGGATGCTGGGAGTGCTGGGCGGGGCCGGGAGCAGGCCGACCTCGGCCATGACGTCGCCGAGCGAGGGCACGGCGCCCCAGCGGCGGCGGATCAGGTCGGCGACCACGCCGGTCCAGCCGGTCTGGTGCGAGGCCCCGAGGCCGGCCGCGTTGTCGCCGTGGAAGTACTCGTTGAAGACCAGGTTGTCCTTCCAGGCCGGGTCGTGCTGCAGCTTGTCCACCCAGCCGAAGCAGGGCCGCCGCCCGTCCGGGCCGGTCAGGAAGATCGAGATGAGCCGGTCGCGCAGGTCACAAGTGATCTGGTCGAACGTGAGCCGGTGGCCGGAGCCGGTCGGGTACTCGATGGTCAGCTCGTCGCCGAAGAACCGGTAGTAGCGCTCGAACACCGTGACCAGCAGGAAGTTGAGCGGGAACCAGATCGGCCCGCGCCAGTTCGAGTTGCCGCCGAACATGGCCGTGGTCGACTCGGCGGGCTCGTAGTCGATGGTGGAGGTCTGCCCCTCCACGTCCAGCACGTAGGGGTGGTCGCGGTGGTAGGCCGACAGCGCCCGCAGCCCGTACGGGGACAGGAATTCGTTCTCGTCGAACAGGCGCCCGCACACCTTCTCCAGCTGTTCCACGCTGACCAGGGTGAGCAGCAGACGCTGGTCCCCCTGCTCACCGCGGAGCAGGCCCTGCTCGGCCAGCTTGCTCAGGTTGGCCGACACGGTGTCGGTGCCCGCGCGGCGCAGGAAGTCGGCGAACTGCTTGCCCAGCCGCAGCGACTGGTCGATCAGGCCCTGGTCGACCACGGCCGCCCCCAGGATCGGGATGACCCCGACCATGGACCGGGTCTGCACCGGGACCGCGGTGCCGTCCCGGGTGAGCAGCTTGTCGTAGTAGAGGCCATCGGCGTCGTTCCACAGGCCCTGGCTGTTGATCGCGGCCGAGATGGCCGCGAAGTGCTCCAGGAACTTCAGGGTGATGTCGTCGCTGGGGCGGTGCCCGCTGCGGCCGAGCACGGTGGCGATGCTGGCCATGCTGATCGAGTAGAAGCCCATCCAGCCGGTGGCGTCGGACTGCTCCAGCGTGCCGCCCACCGGCAGGTGCGACCGGTCGATGGGGCCGATGTTGTCCAGGCCGAGGAAGCCGCCCTCGAACACGTTGCTGCCGTCGGCGTCCTCCCGGTTGACCCACCAGGTGAAGTTGATCAGCAGCTTGTCGAACAGCCGGGACAGGAAGTCCAGGTCGCGGCCGCCGTCCAGGGCGAACACCTCGAGTGCGGCCCAGGCCTGGACCGGCGGGTTGACGTCACCGAAGTCCCACTCGTAGGCGGGCAGGGCGCCGTTGGGGTTCTGGAACCACTCCCGGCACAGCAGGATCAGCTGGTACTTGGCGAAGGCCGGGTCGATGTGGGCCAGGGCCACACAGTGGAAGCCCAGGTCCCAGGCGGCGAACCAGGGGTACTCCCACTTGTCCGGCATGGACATGATGTCGAAGGAGTTGAAGTTGCCCCACCGGGTGTTGCGGCCCAGCTTGCGGCCGGGCGGCGGCGTGGGCTGGGTGGGGTCCCCGTCCAGCCAGCGGGTGACGTCGAAGTAGTAGAACTGCTTGCACCAGAGCAGGCCCGCGAAGGCCTGGCGCATGACCTGCGCGGCGTCGGCCGGGGCGTCTTCCGGGCTGAGGTCGGCGTAGAACTGATCGGCTTCCACCTGGCGCAGCCGATTGGTCTGGATGAAGTCATCCCCGAGTGGGTCGGCCGGCGCGGGGGTGGCGTGCTCTTTGGGGCGCAGCCGGATCCGGAGTTCGGCGGTGCCGCCGGCCGGGACCGTGAGCTGGTACCAGAACGAGCACTTGGTGCCGCGCTGCTCCGGGTTGACCGTGGCCGCGCCCGACACCACGTGGTCGTTGATGCCGTCCTTGGGATAAGCCGTGGTCGCGGTGGCCCCGTACAGGCGGGCCAGGTTGGTCTCGTTCTCGCAGAACAGCACGGCGGGCGCGGCGCCGTCCGGGCCCTCGGCGGCGATCAGCTCCAGGTCACCCAGAAAGGGATGCGGGATGTCGACAGTGCCGCCCCCCGAGCCCACCCCCGCCCCGCCCCGGGCGGCCATGATCGGCTTGGGCGCGCCCACGTCCCAGGACCAGGTGTTGCGGAACCACGCGGTCGGCAGCACGTGCAGCGTCGCGGCGTCCAGGCCCGCGTTCGTCACCTGCACCGTCATCAGCAGGTCGTCGGCGCTGGCCTTGGCGTAGTGCACCTCGATGATCCAGTACCGGTCGTCGTCGAACGCCCCGGTGTCCAGCAGTTCGTACTCAGGCTCCTCGCGGTTACGCGCCCCGTTCGTGTCGATGAGGTCCTGATACGGGAACGCGGCCTGCGGATAGTGATAACGCCACCGGTTCC
>DATDIH010000195.1:0-6715 GCA_036521155.1 Streptosporangiaceae bacterium | reverse complement strand
CTGGGTGAACTGAGTCCGCTGGGTGAGCTGGGTGCGCTGGGTGTGCTGTGGCCACTGGGGATGCTGGGTGTGCTGTGGCCACTGGGAGCACTGGGAGTACTGGGTGTGCTGGGTGTGCTGGGGTGGCTAGGACTCGAGGGGTTGCTGTGACGGCTGGGAAGGGGGTTTCGGTCGGGCCAGCTGGTGCCGCTGGGCGGGCTGGCGGCGCTTCCGGCGCGGGCGGGCTGGGGGGCCGGGCGGGAGGGGGCCGGGGCCAGGCCACAGACGTTGCAGTAGCCGTCTTCGATTGCTCCGTTGCAGGCTGGGCGGGAGCAGGACTCCGCGGCGACGGTCACGGGCGCTCCTCCCGGCGGGTCAGGGCGAGCACGGCCCGCTGGTAGTCGCGCACCGCCTGGTCGGCTTCTGCCAGCTGGCACGGGGCGGTCCCGAGCAGGTCCCGGGCGTGCCGGTACTGGCTGGTCAGTGCGGGGTCCTCGGCGGCGCCGAGAGCCGCCGCCTTGGCGCGATAGGCACCAAGCAGGCCCCGCAACTCGTCGCGCTGGCCGGAAAGGGCCGCCGCGCGACCTTCCATATTGCGAAAAACCTGCTGGGCGTCGGCGGCCTGCTGGGTTACGGCGGCCAGCTCGGCACTGAGCTGACCCCACCGGTGCGCGTCCCGCAGTTTTTGCACGGCGGCCAGCCGGGCGGCCAGCGCGGTCAGCAGGTCGCCCGCGGGCGGGCAGGCAGGCAGGTCGGCGGCGGCGATGACGGCCGCGGCGCGGTCGTGAGCCTGGCGCGCGTCCTGGCTGGCCTGGCGGGCCGTGGCCACGGCCCCGGCCGCGACGGCGATCCGGTCGCCGGCTCCGGCCCGGAGTGCGGCCACCTCGGCGGCCCGGCCGGCCAGGAAGGTCACCTGATCGGCCAGCCGGTCGCGCCGGGTGGTGTCCACGGTGTCCGCGGCCCACAGCGACAGCGGATCGGTGGCCAGGACTTCACGCAAAGCCCGGTGCTCGGCTTCGGCAGCGGCCAATTGGCCGGTCAGGGGGTCATCGGCCAGGGCCCCGAGGTCGGCGCGGGCCCGGGTCAGCGCCTGGCCGGTGTCCTCGAGCGGGCCGGCCAGCGCGGTCCAGACGGCTTCGGCGGCGGCGAGCACGCCGGCCACCTGGCGGTAGTCCCGCCGCATCTGGCCCACCGCCGCGGCCAGGGTCAGCTCGACCTCGTCGCCGTCGGTCAGGTCCCGCTCGGCCAGAGCGGCCGGGTCCCGGGACAGCCGCACCGACGGCCCGGTCAGCAGGGCGGCCAGCTCGGCCAGGTCCGGGCCGGACGAGCGCGGGCCGGCGGCCAGCAATTCGGCGGCCCGATCGACCACCCCGGAGTAGATCAGGAACGTCTGCCACAGCCGGGCCAGCCCGGCCCGGGCCGTCTCCCACCGCGCCGCGGTCGGCCCGGTCAGCTGGCCGGCGCCGTCCAGGATGCGGTGGCCCAGGCTCTGGTCCAGTTCCAGCAGGTTGGCTCGGATGCGGTCGCGTTCGGCGCAGGCGTGCTCGGTGGTGGCCGTGGCCTCGGCGCGGGTCAGCGTGGTCAGCGCGGTCACCGGGTCACCGCCATCACCGGTACTCGGCCAGGCGGCGGTTGATGCCCCAGACACTGCCCGCCACCATGACCAGGGTCAGCACGCTCACCCCGGCTTCCAGGCCCGTGAACGCGTCCCGGCCGGTGGCCGCGTTGGACTGGAACGTCGCCTCGTCGGCGGCCATGGCCGCGGTCAGGTTGGCGTCGAGCCGGCCGAACAGCGTGGCCGCGGTGCCCGGGCCGGTGCCGGTGACCAGCTGGGTCTCCCTGGCCGTCTGGTTCTGGGTGTCGAGCGTGTGCACCTGCTGGTTGACCGCGTACCAGCGGGTGGCGTCGGCGGCCGCGGCCCGGATCCGGGCCTGGCCCTGGGACTGGCCCTGGGACTGGCCGAGCGCGCTGGTCAGCAGCGATCCGGCCCCGGGCCCGAGCTGGGTCTGGGCGGTGTGGAAGTCGGCCTGGAACGCGGTGTCGCCGCTGTGCGAGATCAGGTTGCCGATCTCGTCGCCGCGGGCGCGCTGGGCCGCGATGCCCGCCTCGGCCAGGGTCGCGGCGGGCTGGGAGCCGTGGGCCAGGGCCCGGCCCAGGTCGATCCGGGCCACCGCGAACGAGGCGGCCAGCCACAGCACCGAGGCGGCGGTGGCCACGGTGGCCACCAGCAGCCCGTAGTTGACCAGCCGGTGGGTCCGCCGGGTCAGCCAGCGCTGCACCCGGAACAGGACCAGGAGCAGGAGCAGGCCGATGACCACCGTCACCACCACCAGCGGCAGCCCGGTGGCCTGGGCGCTGGTCGCGGTCAGGTTGGCGTTCTCCCGGGTGTAGACACTGTGGGCCGCGGGCAGCAGGGTGAGCTGCATCTGCTCGGTGGCCACCTGCATGGACGAGCTGCCGGCCATCAAGCCCATGGAGTTGTACAGGGTGGCGTTGGCCACGTCGGCGGTGTACACCGGCAGGCCGGCCGAGAGGATGGCCAGGTTCCGGCTCAGCACCCGGTCGTCGCTGGCGGCGGTGGCGGCCTTGAGCCCGGCGGTGGCCCTGGTGATGTCGGCGTCGTAGCGCTGCCGGGCGGCCAGCGGCTGCTGCGGGCTGGCCAGGAACGCGGCCGACACCGTGACCTGCGCGTCCGACAGCGACTGGTAGATCTGCTGGGCGTCCAGGCTGAGGGGTTCGTTGGTGGCGACCACCTGGCTGGCGGCGGACTGGTGCCGGGCCACGGTCCAGGCCGCGATCGCGCCCCAGCCCAGGCCGAGCAGGATCAGCACGGCCAGCAGGACCCGGAGCTGGCCCGGGGTGGTGCGGGCGCGCGGGGTGAGCGTGCCCAGGCGGCGCCAGGACGGCCGGCCCGCTGTGGCTGGTGGGACTGGTGGGGCTCCGAGGGTTGCTGAGGTGCGGGGGGTTGACGGGGCGTTGGGGGCTGCTGGGGCCCCTGGGGTTGAAGTGGCCGGAGCGGCCGACGCTGCTGACGGAGCGTAAGCAGCGTTCGGGTCCGGATGGTACGGAGCTGATCCAGGATGTGCGGGGCTACCAGGCGGCCCAGCCACCGTGGTCATTGCCGACTCCCCACGCCCCGCTCCCGTTCGCGCGGCGGACGGCGGCCATCGTTTGCTGTCCGGCTGCTGCCGGGCTTCCCCGCCGTCCCGCCTGCCGGCCCTGCCGGTCTGACGCCACCGCGCACACGGCCATTTTGGCCCATACCGCCCGGGGATCTGCCCGAAGTGTGCTCATTCGGGCAGACGTTCGTGGGGAAGTTGGCTTTCGTTCACTTCCTGGACACCTGGGTAACTGGGCGGGACCACTGGGGCAACTGAGGCGGGCCCGGCCGGGCGTGGCGGGGCCGGGCCAGGGCCTGGCGGGGGCTCGGCGAGGGCCTGGCCGCTCGCGGGCGAACCCGGTCCGGCCACCCGGGAGTGGGCCCGGACCGGGCGGCCGGGCTGGTTCCGGCCCTGGATCAGGCGGGTTTCAGCGAGGAGTTTCGGTCACGCAGTGTGCTCTTTGCGATCGCCGGCCCACTCGGTGTGGAACGTGCCTTCCTGGTCGGCCCGGCGGTAGGTGTGGGCCCCGAAGTAGTCGCGCAGGCCCTGGATGAGCGCGGCCGGCAGGCGCTGCGCCCGCAGGCCGTCGTAGTAGGCCAGCGAGGAGGAGAACGCGGGCGACGGGATGCCGGCCGCGGCGGCCTGGGCCACCACCCGGCGCCAGCTGTCCACCCCGTTGCGGACCGCCCCGGCGAAGTACGGCGCGACCAGCAGGCTGGTCAGGGCGGGGGTTTCGTCGTAGGCCTCGCGGATGCGATCCAGGAAGCGGGCCCGGATGATGCAGCCGCCGCGCCAGATGGTGGCCATGGCGCCGCGGTCGATGTCCCAGTCGTACTCGTCGCTGCCCGCGGCGATCTGGTCGAAGCCCTGGGCGTAGGCCACCACCTTGGACGCGTACAGGGCCCGCCGCACGTCTTCGATGAAGGCGTCCCGGTCCGGCAGGTCGAGCGGGTTGCGGTCGGTGCCGAATGCGGACCGTGCTGCCTTTCGCTGGTCGGCGTGGCCGGACAGCGAGCGGGCGAACGTGGCCTCGGCGATGCCGGTGATCGGGATGCCCAGGTCCAGCGCGCTCTGCACGGTCCAGCGGCCAGTGCCCTTCTGTTCGGCCTGGTCGAGGACGATGTCGATGAACGGCTGCCCGGTCTCGGCGTCGGTCTGGGACAGCACGTCGGCGGTGATCTGGATCAGGTAGGAGTCCAGGTCACCGTCGTTCCAGGTGCGGAAGATCTCGCCGATCTCGGCCGGGGTGGCCCCCAGCCCGGCCCGCAGCAGGTCGTAGGCCTCGGCGATGAGCTGCATGTCGGCGTACTCGATGCCGTTGTGGACCATCTTCACGAAGTGGCCGGCCCCGTCCGGGCCCACGTGCACGCAGCACGGGGTGCCGTCGACCACGGCCGCGATGGACTCCAGGATCGGGCCGAGCTTCTCGTAGGACTCCTTGGACCCGCCGGGCATGATGCTGGGCCCGTTCAGGGCTCCTTCTTCTCCCCCGGACACGCCGCAGCCGACGAAGTGCAGGTCGTGCTCGCGCAGCGCGTGCTCGCGCCGCCGGGTGTCCATGAAGTGCGCGTTGCCGCAGTCGACCACGATGTCACCCGCGTCCAGCAGCGGGATGAGCTCGTTGATCACGGCGTCGGTGGCCGGGCCGGCCTGGACCATGATGATGATGGCCCGGGGCCGCTCCAGGCTGGCCACGAAGTCGGTCATCGACTCGCTGGGCAGGAAGGTGCCCTCGTCGCCGTGGTCCCGGACCAGGCTGCGGGTGCGTTCCGGTGAGCGGTTGTGCAGCGCGACCGTGTGCCCGTGGCGGGCCAGGTTCCGGGCCAGGTTGCGGCCCATCACGGCCAGACCGGTGACGCCGATATCGGCCTTCGCGCCTTCTGCGGTGCTGCTTTCGCTCATTGATCACTCCCGGGTCAGGGGCGGTCCGCTCGCTTACTGGTCCCTTACTGGCGACCCTAACGCGTGGCGGCCAGCCTCCCCTGCGCGGGGAAGCTGGCCGCCGGTTATGACCGTGCCGGGGTCAGGGTCCTGCCGTTACGGCAGGGACCACTGCTGGTTGGCGCCGCCGGTACAGTCCCAGATCTCCAGCTGGGTGCCGGGGGTCGTCGACCATCCCGTGTCGTCGAGACACTTGTTGGACTGCGGGTTGTACAGCGAGCCGTTGGATTGCGGGATGAAGACCTGCGCGCCGGTGTTGTTGCAGTCGTACAGGTCCACGGCGGTCCCGTCGGCGGTACCACCCCCGTTGATATCCAGGCACTTCCCGAGGGCGTGCAGGGTGCTGCCCGCCTCGACCACCGTCCACTGCTGGGCGTTGGTCCCGTTGCAGGTGTAGACCTGCACCGGCGTGAAGTCGGCGGAGTTGGCGCCGCGGACGTCCATGCACAGGCCGCCGTAGCCGACCACCGGGCCGGTGTTACCGGTCGGCGGCGGCGGAGGCGGAGGGGTGCCGCCACCCGAGCCACCAGTGGTGTAGGCCGCGACGTACTGCACGCTCATCGTGCCGCCGGAGGTGGTGGAGCCGCTCGGCGACGTGCAGCCGCAGACGCCGTTGGGATAACCGCCGCCCATGGCCAGGTCGAAGATGATCGACATGTTGTGGTCGAACGCCGCCTGCCAGGTCGAGGTGCCGATCTGGCTCTCGGTGGCCTGGAAGTACTGGTTGCCGTCGAGGTAGAAGGTGATCGTCTCGTTGGAGGCGTTGGTGCGGTTCTCGATCATCGTGTAGGTGTGGTAACTGGTCTGGCAGCCGGAGCAGGCCCGGAGCCCGCTGCCGATGCCATTGGTCTCGTTACACGGGCCACCGGGGTCGACACCACAGTGGACGGTCCCGGAGACCTCGGACAGGGCGTTGACGTCTTCCATGATGTCGATCTCGCCGTTTTCCGGCCACTGGCCGGGGCCGAGCATCCAGAACGCGGGCCAGTAGCCGAGACCATTGCCCGGGTTGGGCTGCTCGATCGACGCGGTGACCTCAAGCTCGCCGCCGGCGGGGGCGCCGACGTTGGCCGAGCTCGTCTGGATCCGGCCGGACGTCCAGTTGCTGCCCGAGCCGAGGGCGGTGAGGTCGAGGTCACCGTTCCCGTCCAGGTGCACGTTGCTGGTCGAGTTGGTCATGGTTTCGATCTCGCCGGTGCCGAAGTTCGAGCCGGGACCGGTGTCGTAGATCCAGCTGCCGTCCACCCCGGAGCCGGACGACCCGTTGAAGTCGTCGCTGAACTGGGTGGTCCAGCCGGACGGCGGGGCGGGCACCGCGGCGGGCGAGGCGGCCGAGGCCGTGACGCGGGCGTTGGCGGGGATGGTGCGGGCCGTGCTGGCTGCTTTGGCTGCTGTAGCAGCCTGGGCGGCCTGGGCAGCCTGCGCCGTCTTGGCCGTGAGGTGGGCCGAGGTGGCGGTCGCGCCGGAGGCGGCCGGGGCGGTCAGCGCGAACACGGGCAGTGCGGCCGCGACCGCGGCCAGCGCGGTGCGCCGGGCCAGCCGGAGGTTCCGGCGGGTGCGGGCCCGGTGCGCGGCGTCGTTAGCGCCGGGTGCGAAGTGGCTGGTTAGCGGGTCCAGCCCTGCGCGTTCGGTGCTCCTAGGTGGTGGTCCGTCCCCCCGACTTTCTGGTCGTCTTCCAAACATGGGCGCCCACT
>DATDIH010000194.1:0-3811 GCA_036521155.1 Streptosporangiaceae bacterium | reverse complement strand
TTGACTCATCCGAACCCCCAGTTCAGCAGCCGTTCGGCGTCGGTGAAGCTGACCGCGCGGGCCGACGGTGAGCTGTCCAGCACCACCCCGATCAAAATGCCCGAGCTGCGCTGGTCCGCGAACAGCAGACAGTAGCCGGCGGCCAAGGTGGAGCCGGTCTTGATGCCGATCATGCCCGGGTACTTGCTGATCAGCTGGTTGGTGGTGTGCCAGATGTAGGCGTGGTGCCCGGATCCGGCGGGCAGGTAGATCCGGTGCGCGGCCACGATGGAGCGGAACAGCGGGTAGGTCATCGCGGCCCGGGCGATGACGAGCAGATTCCGCGGGGTCGAGTAGGTGGAGTACTCCCCCGGCAGCGGCAGCCCGTCGGCGTTGGCGAAGTGCGTGCGGCCGAGCCCCAGCTGCCGGGCCAGGGCGTTCATCTTGGCCACGAACCTGGGCAGTCCGGGCCCGTAGGCGCTGGCCAGCACGTACGCGGCGTCGCAGCCGGACGGCACCAGCATGGCTTCGAGCAACTGCTGAGTGGTCAGCTTGTCCCCGGCGTGCAGGCCCGCGCTGCTGCCGTCGTTCTGCCGGGCGTAGCTGACCGCCGCCGGGGACACCGTGAGCTCGCGACCCGCGCCGCCGGCGCGGAGCACGACAAGGGCGGTCATGACCTTGGTCAGGCTGCCGATCGGGCGTTTGGTGTCCGCCGCCCGGCTCCACAGCATCCGGCCGGTGTTCTCCTCTTCCAGGGCCGCCCCCAGGGCGTGCACCCCACGGGGGGCCGACGTGCGGGGATTGATCGTCGCGGCCCGGGCCGGAGCTCCGACGGTGGCGGCCGTGGCCGCGGTGGCGGCGGTGGTCTGACTGGGGGCGAGCCAGCCGGCCAGGATCGCTCCGGCGGCGGCAGCCAGCACCAGGCGGCCGGGCAGGCGCATGGGAATCTCCGTTATCGGGGTTAACGAGGCTGGGGGTGGCGAGGCCCCCACATCGTGACAGCGCCGGTGGGGCCGGGCAAGCGCGAAACCCTTATGGCCAGGGAATTTGGGAAATTGTGACCGGGGTAATGTCGAAGCCGTGGACGACAAGGACGGCAAGGGCACGTACGTTCGTGACACCCGGTACCTGAACGCAAGGATCACCGCCGACGGCCGGGACGGCTGGCCGGTGGAGCCGGGACGATACCGGCTGGCGGTGGCGCGGGCCTGCCCGTGGGCCAACCGGGCCGTGATCGTGCGGCGGCTGCTGGGACTGGAACCGGTGATCTCCATGGCCCTGGCCGGCCCGGTGCACGACGAGCGAAGCTGGTCGTTCGACCTGGATCCGGGCGGCCAGGATCCGGTGCTCGGCATCGAGCGGCTGGGCGAGGCCTACGAGAAGGCCGTGCCCGGGTACGAGCGCGGTATCACCGTGCCGGCCGTCGTCGACATCCCGACCGGCGCGGTCGTCACCAACGACTATCCGCAGATCACGCTGGACTTCGAGACCGAGTGGACGGACTACTTCCGGCCGGGTGCGCCGGACCTGTGCCCGCAGAAGTACCGGGATGAGATCGACGAGGTGATGCTGCCGGTCTACAAGGACGTCAACAACGGCGTCTATCAGGCCGGTTTCTCGACCTCGCAGCGAGCGTACGAGGCGGCGTACCAGCGGCTGTTCAAGCGGCTGGACTGGCTCACCGAGCGGCTGGCCGGGCAGCGCTTCCTGGTCGGGGACACGATCACCGAGGCCGACGTGCGGCTGTTCACCACGCTGGTCCGGTTCGACCCCGTGTATCACGGCCACTTCAAGTGCAACCGCTCCAAGCTGAGCGAGATGCCGGTGCTGTGGGCCTACGCGCGAGACCTGTTCCAGACGCCGGGGTTCGGCGACACGATCGACTTCGTCCAGATCAAGCAGCACTATTACGAGGTGCACCGGACCATCAACCCGACCGGGATCGTGCCGGCCGGACCGGACCTGCGCAACTGGCTGACCCCGCACGGGCGGGAGTCCTTGGGCGGGCGGCCGTTCGGGGACGGGACGCCGCCCGGGCCGCCACCGGAGTCGGAGCGGGTGCCGCCGGGGCATGGAGCGGAGCCGGTAGACGCGGACTAGTTCGCCCGGGAAATGATTGGGCCCGCGAGCCTGGCGGAGGTCCGGCCAGGCCCGCGGGCCCATTCGTAGCGGCCTAACGGCCTAGGTGGATGCAGGTCAGCCGCTGCTGCTGACCTTCGGGACGCCGGAAATCGTGGATTGCGCCTGGGTCAGGGCCGAGCTCACCGACGAGGTGCCGGTGATCGCGGACTGGATGGCGGTCCAGACGGCCTGCGAGACCTTCGGGTAGTTGGCCCCGTACTCAGTCGTGCGCGACTTGGAGGTCTCGGTCTCCTTGGCGAACACCTGGTACTGCGGGCTCAGCTTGGTGTACTGCGCCAGGACCGAGGTCTTGGTGGGCAGGTAGTACATCTCCTTGCTGAAGTAGCTCATCTCCGACGGAGTCTGGGTGCCCTTGATCCAGTCCCAGGCTGCGGACTGTTGCGCCGAGCTGCCCGACTTGCCGAGGTTCCAGGTCTCGCCGCCCAGCCCGGGGACCGGGGTGCCGGTCCCGCTCTTGGTCGGGATCGGGACCACGCCGTAGTCCACGTTGTACTTCCAGCCCGCGGTGTTCAGGTTGGGGAAGATCCAGGGACCGTCCTCGATGATGGCCGCGGTCTTGTTGGTGAACTGCTGGACCAGGTCCGGGGACTGGCCCCACTGGAGCACGGACTTGGACGCGGAGTGGTCCTTGACCATGTTGACCCACAGTTGCAGGGACTGCTGCCACGCCGGAGAGTCAACCTTGTCCAGGTCGCCGCCCTGGCTCCAGGCGAACGGCTCCAGCTGCCAGGTGGACTGCTCGTCAGCGGTGGCGTCGAACGCGATGCCGTAAGTCTTGCCCTTGGTCAGCTTCTGGGCGGCGGACTGCAGTTCGGCCCAGGACTTGGGCGGCTGAACGCCCGCCGCAGCCAGCATCTTCTTGTTGTAGAAGATGCCGACAGTGTTGGTGCCGATCGGGAAGCAGTACTGCTTGCCCTGGTACGTGCACTCGGAGATGGCGCCCTTCACATAGCCCGCGGTGGAGAAGCCGGGCTCGCTGTTCAGCGGGACGAGCTGGCCGGTGGCCGCGACCTGGGGAACGTTCGGGTTGTCGAGCATGACGATGTTCGGCAGGTCGCCGGCACTGGCTTCCTGCAGCACCTTGGTGATCAGGTTGGCGAAGGGCACGACCTCACGCTTGATCGTGACGTTGGGGTGTGCCTTCTCGTACTGCTTGTTGTAGGCGTTCACGGCGGTGTTGCTGCCACCGGTGGTGAAGTAGTCCAGCTCGGTGATGGTCACCTTGCCGCTGCTGCTGGACCCGCCGCCGCCGCTGCTGCCCCCGGAGGAGCTGCAACCTGCCGCGGTCAGCGCGGCCGCAGCCGCGACCGCACCCACCGCCATGAAACGCACGCGGCGGCGGTCGCCACGGGATCTCCCGCTCCCTTGATACGGCCACTTTGCCGTCATTTGGTCCCTCCTAATTCCCGACCGAGCCGAATTGCCATTGAGACACCGTGCCCGGAATTCTTCAGAATTGATGGCCGCCAGAAAAACAGCGGCCTCACCCCTTGACCGAACCGACTGTCAGCCCGGACGCAATGTAGCGTTGCGCGGCCATGAGCAGCACGGCGGCCGGCAAGATCCCGACCACGCACAACGCCATGGCGGCGCCGATGTTCTGGCTGAATTCGCCAATGTAGGAATAGATACTCAAGGTGATGGGCTGGAAACTGCTCCCCGACAGCAGGGTGAGCGCGAAGATGAAGTC
>DATDIH010000193.1:0-13699 GCA_036521155.1 Streptosporangiaceae bacterium | reverse complement strand
GCCGACACCGGGCTGACCACCCACATGAAGTCGGTCGGCGAGGCCATGGCCATCGGCCGCTCGTTCCCCGAGGCGCTGCAGAAGGCGCTCCGCTCGATGGAGTCGGCCGGCTCCTCGTTCAGCTGGGCCGATGAGCCGGGTGACAAGTCCGAGCTGCTGCGGCGGGTGGCCACCCCGCACGACGGCCGGCTGGTCACCATCCACCAGGCCCTGCGGGCCGGGATGAGCGTGGCCGCGATCGTTTCCGCCAGCGGCATCGACCCCTGGTTCGTGGAGCAGATCGCCTACGTCGAAAACGTGGCCGGCCGGGTCCGGCGCGGTCAGGGCATGGACGTGGCCACGCTCGAGCTGGCCAAGGGGGCCGGGTTCTCCGACGCCCAGATCGGCCAGCTGCGCGGGATGACCGAGGCCGGGGTCCGTGAGGTCCGCTGGGGCCTGGGTGTCCGCCCCGTCTACCACAGTGTCGACACCTGCGCCGCCGAGTTCGCGGCCCGGACCCCCTACCTGTACTCCACCTACGACGACGAGTCCGAGGTACCGCCGGGGGACCGGCCCAAGGTGATCATCCTGGGCAGCGGGCCGAACCGGATCGGCCAGGGCATCGAGTTCGACTACGCCTGCGTGCACGCGTCGTTCGCGCTGGCCGACGCGGGCTACGAGACCGTGATGGTCAACTGCAACCCGGAGACCGTCTCCACCGACTACGACACCTCCGGGCGGCTGTACTTCGAGCCGCTCACCCTGGAGGACGTGCTCGAGGTGGTGCACGCCGAGCAGGCCAGCGGCCCGGTGGCCGGGGTGATCGTGCAGCTCGGCGGCCAGACCCCGCTCGGGCTGGCCCGCGCGCTGGAGAAGGCCGGGGTGCCCATCGTGGGGACGAGCCCCGAGGCCATCCACCTGGCCGAGGACCGCGGCGCGTTCGCCGACGTGCTGGCCGCGGCCGGGCTGCCCGCGCCCCGCTACGGCATGGCCACCTCGGTCGAGGAGGCAACAGAGGTCGCAGCCGCCATCGGCTACCCGGTGCTGGTCCGGCCGTCCTACGTGCTCGGCGGCCGCGGCATGGAGATCGTCTACGACGACGACACCCTGGCCGCCTACGTGCGCCGGGCCACCCAGGCCAGCCCCGAGCACCCGGTCCTGATCGACCGGTTCCTGGACGACGCGATCGAGATCGACGTGGACGCCCTGTACGACGGTGAGGACCTGTTCCTGGGCGGCGTGATGGAGCACATCGAGGAGGCCGGCATCCACTCCGGCGACTCGGCCTGCGCGCTGCCGCCGATCACGCTGGGCCGGGCCGACATCGAGTCCATCCGCGACGCCACCCGGCGGATCGCGTCCGGGGTCGGGGTCCGCGGCCTGCTCAACGTGCAGTACGCCCTGGCCGCCGGGGTGCTCTACGTGCTCGAAGCCAACCCGCGGGCGTCCCGCACGGTGCCGTTCGTGTCCAAGGCCACCGCGGTCCCGCTGGCCAAGGCGGCGGCCCGGGTCATGCTCGGCGCCACCATCGCCGGCCTGCGGGCCGAGGGCCTGCTGCCGGCCACCGGGGACGGCGGCACCCTGCCGCTGGACTCGCCGGTCGCGGTCAAGGAGGCCGTGCTGCCGTTCGGCCGGTTCCGCAACACCGAGGGCGAGGGCGTGGACACCGTGCTCGGCCCGGAGATGCGCTCCACCGGCGAGGTCATGGGCATCGACGAGGTGTTCGGCACCGCCTACGCCAAGTCGCAGGCCGCCGTGTACGGGTCGCTGCCGGTCAAGGGCCGGGTGTTCGTGTCGGTGGCCAACCGGGACAAGCGCTCGATGGTGTTCCCGGTCAAGCGCCTGGCCGACCTGGGCTTCGAGATCTGCGCCACCGAAGGCACGGCCGAGGTGCTGCGCCGCAACGGCGTCCGTGCCAAGATCGTCCGTAAGCACAGCGACGGCCCCGGTCCGGACGGCGAGCCCACCGTGGTGACCCGGATCCTGGACGGGGAGATGGACCTCATCGTCAACACCCCGTTCGGCAGCCCGGGCCACACCGGCCCGCGGCTCGACGGCTACGAGATCCGGACCGCGGCCGTCCGTCGCGGGGTGCCGGTCGTGACCACCGTGCCGGGGCTGGGCGCGGCGGTGCAGGGCATCGAGGCCATCATCCGGGGCGAAGTCGGCGTCCGGTCGCTGCAGGAGCACGCCGAGCGCCTGCGCAACCCGGGCGACTGACGCCGCGGCTGACGGTAACAAAGAGAAGGCAGGGCAACAGTGGCGCCGGTTCAGGTGAGCGGTCCGGTGCTGACCGTGCGCCGGGTCGATGCCTACCACGCCCTGACCATGGTCGCCCCGGGCATCGCCACCCAGTTCCGGCCCGGCCAGTTCCTCACCGTCGCGGTCGGCGGGCCCGACTCGGCCACCCTGGGCCGCCGGGCCTTCTCCATCCACGACGTGCACCCGGACCACGGCGGCACGGTGGAGTTCATCTTCGAGGCCGACGGCCCCGGCACCCGGTGGCTGGCCGGGCGGCGCAGCCGGGACCTGCTGGACGTGGTGGGCCCGCTGGGGCGCCCGTTCCCGCTGCCCCGGGAGTCGGTCAGCTGCCTGCTGCTGGGCGCCGGGCACGGCAGCACGGCCCTGTTCCCGCTGGCCGACCGGCTCCGTGAGCGCGGCTGCCAGATCGACTTCATGCTCGGCGCGGCCCGCGCCGACCGGGTGTTCGGCGCCCTGCGGGCCCGCCGCACCGCCCGCAGCACCGTCATCACCACCGAAGACGGTTCGCTGGGGTCGCGCGGGATCATCACCGGCATGCTGGCCCAGGTCATCCACGAGGCCCGCACCGACGTCATCTACGCGTCCGCCCCGATGCCCGTGCTGCGCGAGGTCGTGGCCCTGGCCAGCCGCTACGACCTGCCCGTGCAGGCGCTGGTGGAACAGCCCACCGTGTGCGGCACCGGCGTCTGCATGAGCTGCGTCCTGCCGGTCGTCGGCTCCGACGGCGTGACCCGCATCGTGCGCGCCTGCACCGACGGCCCGGTGTTCCGCGCCGACCTGGTCCGCTGGGACGACGTCAACACGATCCCCTTCGACGCCCTGGGCGCCCCGGGCTGGAAACCGCCCCGCCCGGTGCCGGCCCAGGATCCCGCTACCGGGCCCAACCGCGTCCCCCAGGCTCCCCGCGGGCCGCAGGTCCCCCGAGGCCCCCAGTCACCCCGGAGCCCCCAGCCGCCTCGCGCGTCCCAACCGCCCCAGGCTCCCCGTGTGCCCCGCCCGCCTCAGGCGCGTACGCCTCAGGAGCCCCGGATGAGCCAGACGCCGCGATGGGCCCGGGGAAGCGGCCATGGCGGCTGACCTCCGGGCCCGCCTCGGCCACCTCGAACTGCCGACTCCGATCCTGACCGCGGCCGGCTGCGCGGGCACCGGCCGCGAACTGGCCCAGTACATCGACGTGGCCAAGATCGGCGCGGTCACCACCAAGTCGATCACGATCGAGCCGCGGGCGGGCCGGCCCACCCCGCGCACCGCCGAGACCGCCAGTGGCCTGCTGAACTCGGTCGGCCTGCAGGGCCCCGGTATCGACGCCGTCCTCCAGCGGGACCTGGCCTGGCTGCTGTCCCGGGGCGCCCGCACCGTGGTGTCGATCGCGGGCAGCACGGTGGGGGAGTACGCCGAACTGGCCGCCCGGCTGTCCGACGCGGCCGGGGTCACCGCCATCGAGCTCAACCTGTCTTGCCCCAACGTGGAAGGCCGCGGCCGTGACTTCGCCGCCGAACCCGACACCGCCGCCCAGGTCGCCGAGGCCGTCCGCGCCGCGACCCGCTACGACATCCCGGTCATCGCCAAGCTGGCCCCGGACGTCCCCGACATCGTGACCGTGGCCCGCGCCTGCGTAGCCGCCGGGGCCGACGCCCTGTCCATGATCAACACCCTGCCCGGCATGGTCATCGACACCGCCACCATGCGCCCGGCCCTGGCCGGCGGCGCCGGCGGCCTGTCCGGCCCGGCCATCCGGCCGATCGCGGTCCGGTGCATCTGGCGCACCCGCCAGGCCCTGCCCGAAGTGCCCATCATCGGCATCGGCGGCGTCCGCACCGGCCGCGACGCCCTGGAACTGATCCTGGCCGGCGCCACCCTGGTCGCGGTGGGCACCGTCATCTTCCACGACCCCTCCGCCTGCGCCCGCATTCAGCGCGAGCTGGAAGACGAACTGACCGCCCGCGGCCTCGACCGCCTGTCCGGCCTCACCGGCCTGGCCCACCAGCCCCACCCCGACCTGTCCCTCCGCCCCGGCCGCCTAGCCTGACCCCACCCGGGCCTCATCCAGCACCGCCGCCACCCTGGCCACAGATCCACCCCGGGTCCCGCGGCCCGCTGCCCCCTCAAGCCCTTCCGCCCCACCTGCCCCAAGATCCATCCTGGGGGAGCGTTGTCAGTCGTATTCGCTGACAGTGCTCCCCCACAATGGATCATCCCTGGCTCCCTGAAACCCCTTCGCCGCAGCTCACCAACCAACCCTCCGGCCCCCGCCTCCGGCCCTCTGCCCCCGGCCCCGGCCCTCTGGCCCCCGGCCCCGGCCCCGAGAACGTTCAATCTGCCAGGAGCGGGCCTGCATATTGCTGGGTACACCTACTAGTGCCGCCGCCTAGTGCCGCCGCGTACTTCTCCTGGCGTGACCGCGCGACGGCGGGTAGGGGAGGGACGCAAGTGACGGCCTGGACTGGAACTCCGATGGGCGGGGCGCGGAGCGCCAGCGTGCATTACTCTCGGGTACGGCCCCGAGGTGCCCTTTTACCCGAGGTCAGCGGCGGCCACCCGCTGAGGCCGTCACATCACAATCCCGGCAACACTCACCCGCGAGGGTCCGGGACACCGACAGTGTGAACGTTAACAAAGCCGCCGTGGTTCCGGGGTACTGCGACGGCCCCAGCTGAGCAGCTCAGGTGAGCAACTCAGCTGAACAAACCAGTGCAATCGGACAGCATGAGCCGAAGGAGTGGCCTTGAACAACCCCGCGCCAGTCGCCGTCGCACTGGACGCACCCGATCTGGAAACGGCCGCCCTCTGGGCTGACCTGGTGACGCCGCACGTCAGCACGGTCAAGATCGGCCTCGAGCTGTACCTGCGTTACGGCCCCGATGTGGTCGCCTCGATCCGGGGCGCCAGCGCCGTCCGGGTCTTCCTCGACCTGAAGCTGCACGACATCCCGGCCACCGTCGCCCGGTCGGCCCGGACCGTGGCCCGCCTGCACCCCGATCTGCTGACCGTGCACGCCAGCGGGGGCCCCGACGTCATCCGGTCCGCGACCGAGGCCGCCCCGGACACCATGATCGCCGCCGTGACCCTGCTGACCTCGCTCAGCGAGGAGCAGCTGGGGCTGATCGGGGTCACCGGCAGCGTGCACGACACCGTACTGCGGCTGTCCACGCTGGCCGTCGAGGCCGGCGCCCGCGGGCTGGTGTGTTCCCCGAAGGAAGTCAGCGCGGTCCGCGCCGAGGTCGGGCCGGACATCACGCTGATCACGCCGGGCATCCGCACGGCCGGGGCCGCCACTCACGACCAGGCCCGGGTGGCCACGCCCGAAGAAGCGATCCGGGCCGGCTCGGACCTGCTGGTCATCGGCCGCCCCATCACCGCCGCGCCCGACCCAGGTGCTGCGGCGTCCGCGGTCGCGGCCTCGCTGCGCCGTCTCGCCCTGACCCCCCAGCCGTCCGCCACGGCCACCCACTGACACCCGCCACCCACTAACGGGCGGGGCCCGCCACAGCCACTGACGGGGACCCGCCGCAGCCACTCACTGGCACCCCCACAGCCACCCGCTGACACCACCACCTACTGACCCACGGCCACCGCCAACCGCCGGTGCGACGCGGCCGCGGCCCCGGCCCGCTGACACAAGTCGGCTCAGGCGGTGGGCTGACACCAGTCGGCCAGATGCGCACCGGCAGCCACGCTGAATTACCGCCGTGTGGTCATCAGCTGCCATGTAGTAAGGGCCGCGGCAAGCCTCTAGCGGTAAGCCGATGCCGTAAGCCGGTGCGCCAAACCTCGCAAGTCGGTAAGCGCAGAACGCGATTCGTATGCACATCATTGTCAACACCATAGGATCGACTTGGCGTTGAAACGTAAAATATTTTCTCGGCGCGTAACGGCGGTAGCGTATCCGTTTCGATGGGATTGCATCGCCTTGGCCATGTCAGTCCGTGACGCACTCATCCCGGTGACGCGTGTCAACTAACCCGTGAAGTAACCCGAACAGTTAGCCGTACAGTAAGCACTGCGGTATGGCGTAACCGCTTCGGCGCCCAAGGGTTGTCATCATATGCGCATCGGCAGCCGTCAAATCGTTCATGCGAGACAGGGTGCGCGCCAGCCCGGCGGCCCCAGTAGCGATTGAACGCGACCCCCAGAACTAATCTCTGGACAGTTGTTCAAGAACGGCGGCCGGTGGCTTACTCTTGCGGAGGACGGCCTATCGTGGTGGCCTTGGCACCAGGATCGAGCGACACTTTCGGTCGTTGCCGGCCGGTGATCGGAGCCCGCGTGACCGTTGATTGCTTGCTCTTTGTAATCTTTCGATCACGTAGAGTAATATCACTAAATTTATTGTGACATAAACGGGGATTCGCGTTGCCGAAAGGTACTCTTACTCGCTAGTTTCACCGCCACAACGTTTTTCCCAACGAAACCCGAGGTGACCTCGAGTGGCTCTTCCTCCCCTCACTCCTGATCAGCGCGCGGCAGCCTTGGAGAAGGCGGCCAGAGCACGCAAAGAACGCGCCGAGGTGAAGAATCGCCTCAAGCGCGGAGCCACCACTCTCTCCGACGTCATCAAGGAAGGCTCCACCGATGACGTCATTGGCAAGATGAAGGTCTCGGCTCTGCTTGAGTCGATGCCCGGTGTCGGCAAGGTTCGCGCCAAGCAGATCATGGAACGGCTCGGCATCGCCGAGTCCCGCCGAGTCCGTGGTCTGGGGGCGAACCAGCGCTCGGCGCTCGAGCACGAGTTCGGCTCGGACATCTGAGCCGGGTCCGGAGACAAGTAACAACAAACTGCAGAATCCGGGAGCGGGTACGGGGGCATGGTCGACCGGTCCGGAACTTTTGTCCGCGACTCCGCCACCCCCGGCGGAGCCGCGAGGCCCGGCAGTGGATACTGCCGTACCATGCGGAAGTTCTCCCGGCTGACCGTGCTCTCCGGACCCTCCGGGGTCGGGAAGAGCACGGTTGTCGCGGAGCTGCGGCGGTGCTATCCCGAGCTGTGGCTCTCGGTCTCGGTTACGACGCGCGCGCCGCGGCCCGGTGAAGTCGACGGTCGCGAATATTTCTTTGTCGACGAGGCCGAATTCGACCGGTTGGTCGATCGCGGCGAACTACTGGAATGGGCGGAGTTCGCCGGAAATAAGTACGGAACTCCGCGAAAGCCGCTCGAGGAGAAACTCGCGGCGGGCATTCCTTGCTTGCTCGAGATCGACCTCGCCGGCGCCCGGCAGGTGCGCAAGAGCATGCCGGACGCGCGCCTGGTGTTCCTGGCCCCGCCGTCCTGGGACGAACTGGTGCGGCGGCTCACCGGCCGTGGCACCGAGCCACCCGAGGTTGTCGAACGCCGCCTCGACGCGGCCCGGCTGGAGCTCGCGGCCGAGAGCGAATTCGACCTCACCCTGGTCAACACATCGGTCGAGCAGGTGTGTGAACAGCTGGTAACCTTGGGGTTTGGCTCATCGGACTCCCGGTGAGGCCTCCCAGGCCTAAGCCAACACTGACAACGAAAGGCGTGACGTGGCAGGGACTCCCGCCGCCGATGGCATCATCAACCCGCCGATCGACGATCTTCTCAAAATCGTGGACAGCAAGTACCAGCTCGTGATCATGGCCGCGAAGCGGGCGCGCCAGATCAACGCTTACTACTCGCAGCTGGGCGAGGGCCTGCTGGAGTACGTGGGCCCGCTGGTGGAGACCCGGGTCCAGGAGAAGCCGCTGTCGATCTCGCTCCGCGAGGTCCGCGACGGTCTCCTCTCGGTCGAGCGCACCGACGAGGCCTGACCAACCCTTCCTGTCGAGGCGGCACCGACGAGGCGGACTCCCGTGGCACCACAGCCGCAGGTCATCCTGGGCGTGTCCGCGGGCATCGCGGCGTACAAGGCGTGTGAGCTGCTGCGCAGGCTGACCGAGAGCGGTCACCGGGTTCGCGTGATCCCGACCCCGGACGCCTTGCGTTTCGTCGGCGAGCCGACCTGGGCCGCGCTGTCCGGTCAGCCGGTCACCACCGGCGTGTGGGCCGGCGTGGATGAGGTACCGCACGTCCGGCTCGGCCAGTCCGCCGACCTGGTGGTGGTGGCTCCGGCAACGGCCGACCTGCTGGCCCGCGCGGCTGCGGGCCGGGCCGACGACCTGCTCACCGCGACGTTGCTGACCGCTCGGTGCCCGGTGCTGTACGCCCCGGCCATGCACACCGAGATGTGGGAGCACCCGGCGACCCAGGCCAACGTGGCGTTGCTGCGGGAACGGGGCGCGGTCGTGCTCGATCCGGCCCGCGGCCGGCTGACCGGAGCGGACTCCGGGCCCGGCCGTCTTCCCGAGCCCGCCGAGATCTTCGCCGCCGCCGTCCGGCTGCTGGCCCGGGGCACCGCCGGGCTCGGGCTCGACCTGACCGGCCGCCGGGTCGTGGTGTCGGCCGGCGGCACCCGGGAAGAGCTCGACCCGGTGCGGTTCATCGGCAACTGGTCCTCTGGCCGCCAGGGCTACGCGTTCGCGGAGACCGCAGTGGCCCGGGGCGCCAAGGTGACCCTGGTCGCCGCGAACGTATCGCTGCCCGACCCGGCGGGCAGCCAGGTGATCCGCGTCACGTCGGCCCGGCAGTTGCACGAGGCCATGCTGGCCGAGTCGGCCAGCGCCGACGCGGTGGTGATGGCCGCGGCCGTGGCCGACTTCCGGCCCGCCGATCGCCGGCCGGCCAAGATCAAGAAGGACGGCTCGGCGCCCGCCCCGATCGAGCTGGTGCAGAACCCCGACATCCTGGCCGAGCTGTCGGCCCGCCGGCCCCCGGGCCAGCTGGTGGTGGGCTTCGCCGCCGAAACTCAGCTCGACCTGGCCGAAAGCCAAGCCAAGCTGGCCCGCAAGGGATGCGACCTGCTGGTCGTGAACCGGGTCGGGGACGGCCTGGCCTTCGGCACTCCCGACAACGAGGCCGTGGTGCTGGCCGCCGACGGCTCGAGCACTGAGATCGCGCGGGCGCCCAAGGAAGAACTGGCCGACCGGGTCTGGGACTTGGTCGTGGCCCGCCTCACCTGACCTGGCTCGCTGACCTGGCCGTACGGCCGCGCTCGACCGGGTGGCGCACGGCGCAGCGTGCAGTTGGCGCGCAACCCGGCCCAAAAGGTAGCCTTACCCGGGGCCGTGCAGCGGTATCAAACGCGGTCGGTCGCGGATCACGTTTCGGGGAGTCCTCGACCCATGCCTCCAGCGCCGCTGGCGCGATCATGGCTAAACTTCGGCCGAAGCCGGGCCGGGCAACACAGGCGCTTCAGACAATCAGGCCCGCAGAGAAAGAAAAGGGAAACTCGTGGCACGTCGCCTCTTTACTTCCGAGTCGGTCACTGAAGGTCATCCGGACAAGATGTCCGACCAGATCAGTGACGCCGTCCTTGACGCGATGATCAAGGACGACACTGAGAGCCGGGTCGCCGTCGAGACCCTCATCACCACCGGCCAGGTCCACGTGGCCGGCGAGGTGACCACCCGGACCTATGTGGACATCCCCGGCATCATCCGGGAGAAGATCCTCGAGATCGGTTACGACTCCTCGGCCAAGGGCTTCGACGGCGCCTCCTGTGGCGTGTCGGTGTCGATCGGGTCGCAGTCGCCCGACATCGCCCTCGGTGTGGGCGACGCCTACGAGTACCGCGAGGGCGAGGGCACCGACGAGTTCGACCGCCAGGGCGCGGGCGACCAGGGCCTGATGTTCGGGTACGCCTGCCGTGAGACCCCCGAGCTGATGCCGCTGCCGATCATGCTGGCTCACCAGCTGGCGCGCCAGCTGTCCAATGTCCGCCGCAGCGGCACGGTCCCGTACCTGCGGCCGGACGGCAAGACCCAGGTGACCATCGAGTACGACGGCATCACTCCGGTCCGGCTGGACACCGTGGTCGTCTCCAGCCAGCACGCGCCCGACATCAACCTCAAGGAACTGCTGGCCCCGGACGTCAAGGACTACGTCGTCGACCCGGTGGTCAAGAACCTCGAGCTGGATACCTCCAACTACCGGCTCCTGGTCAACCCGACCGGTCGCTTCGAGGTCGGCGGCCCCATGGGTGACGCCGGCCTGACCGGACGGAAGATCATCATCGACACCTACGGCGGCATGGCCCGCCACGGTGGCGGTGCCTTCTCCGGCAAGGACCCGTCGAAGGTCGACCGCAGCGCCGCCTACGCCATGCGCTGGGTGGCCAAGAACGTAGTCGCGGCCGGCCTGGCCGACCGTTGTGAGACCCAGGTCGCCTACGCCATCGGCAAGGCCAACCCGGTCGGCCTGTTCGTCGAGTGCTTCGGCACCGAGACGGTCCCGGTCGAGAAGATCCAGGACGCCGTGCTCGCGGTCTTCGACCTCCGCCCGCGCGCCATCATCTCGGTCCTGGACCTGCAGCGCCCGATCTACTCTCAGACGGCGGCATTCGGCCACTTCGGCCGGACCGAGCCCGACTTCTCCTGGGAGCGCACCGACCGCGTCGAGCAGCTCCGCAACGCGGTCGGCCTCTAGCCAGCCGCTCGGGCGGGTCTCCCGGGCTTTCGGCTCCCGGACGAGGCCCGTCTCGACCGCATCCCATCAGAGGCGGGGTGCCGCGCCGGCGGCACCCCCCCTTCTGTGTTCCATCCGCCCGACGCCCCGGCTCCCCGGCGCCCCGGCGCCCCGGCGCCCCGGCACCCCGCCAGCACCACCCTCGCGCATGTGATGCTGCTGCAACGAAATACCTGCCGCCCATGCGAACCGCTGCGTCAATAGCGCGTCAATTTAAGCGTTTGCAGAGGATATTCTGCCCGGAATGCCAAACATTTGGCCGCTGTCTACGCGTCGCTTATGCGACGCCCTGCCTGCCATGTCATCGGCTTCGCTGCCGGTAATTACGCTGGATAGCCAAACGAATTTTTAGCCAGGCTGAGCGTCTCAGGCTGTCCTAAAACCGTCAGCTGGCGACCATCTGCCCACGCTGGCCCAGCCCGGGCTGGGCTCTCAGGGGTCCACGACGCCAGCCTGGTCAGCGCGTAAACAGTCCCTCAACTGGCAGGATGGTTGAACGTTCCGGCTTGGCCCCCCTGGCTGAGGCCTTCCAGGCCACCCGCCCCTCCGGATCCGACCGGATTCCGGTCAGGCAATTCCGATTTACCGAAATTGGCAACCGGCATCTGATCGGGTCGAATCGTCAGACATTAATCGTTTTCAGCCGTGTTATGGCGCGTATTTGCCAACGGTTGTGGATCGGTTATTTTCATTGGCAGAAGCAAAGGGGGAGCGCTGGCAGCGGGCGAAAGCTCGGACGTGGAGGGAGCAATGCAGGTATCGATCCAGCCGGCAGGCGCTGTCCCGGGTGACCAGTTGGTCGGCGACCCGGGACATCCAGCGCCCCTGCGGCCGTCACCCGGCCGCCCGGGAGCACGGCCACCGGGCGGACGCATCCGACGGCACCCACCGCGCCCCTTCGGAATCGGCACGGGGCCTGTGGCGCACTGGCCGGCCACGTGGCATCAGCCACCCGGCGGCGCCGCGGCCGGGCAGGCCGGGCCGCCCGGCTACGCGCGGCATCCAGACTATTTAGTCGCCGAGAATTCCAGGACAGCTCAGAAACCCTTGCCTGCAAGGCGATCCGGGGTCTGAGCGCAGCGCATCGGACACCGCGTGCGGGTGCAGTCTGGCAGACCCCAAGCACATGCTGATGAATGTGCGAATGGCTTTGCAAAAGGACATGCGGATGCACGTGCATCTTCAATATCATGAACCTCGTCCGGTCCGAAGGGGCCGGGCGGAAGGGCCGTGGGCACGGCCAGCCTCGCTTGCGGCGCTGCTGGCAGGGTGGTCAGCGCACGGCTTTGTGGTCACTGCTACGTCAGGAGACAGACGATGCATGCCATACACAACGGCATGTCCGCCGGGGAGCTAACGGGAGCAGCCTGGCGGAAGAGCCAGCGCAGCAACTCGCAGGGCGCCTGTGTGGAGATGGCCAGGATCAGCGCCGAGACCGTCGCCATGCGGAACTCAAGGGATCCGCAGGGCCCGGCGCTCATATGCCCGCGCAACGCGATCGTGGCCCTGGTGGCGGGCCTGCGGGACGGAAAGTACGACCACCTCGTCGGCTGAATCAGCCGGCTCAGCTGACCGGATTGATCGATTAAGCCGGCTCAGCCGTTGCGCCCTGAACGGGGCCGGCCCCCAATCCGGGGCCGGCCCTCCAGGGGCGGAAGCCTGCCCGGTGGCTTCGGTTCGGCCCGACCGGGGAATCCTTACCGCGAGCCTTCACCGCCGCGGCCGGCCGGCGGGATCCTTGGAACCGGAGAGACCTCATGACGGAGACCCCGATCGATCTGGCTGCGCTCGAGGCGGAGCGCGCCCGGCTCCGGGAGACCTACGAGTCGGCCCAGCGTCCGGTCAGCAGCGCTCGCGGCATTCACCACACCGCCCTGATCAGCTCCGATGTCGAGCAGACCATTCGCTTCTACCAAGGCATCCTCGAGTTCCCGCTCACCGAGGTGATCGAGAACCGCGACTACAAGGGTTCCACCCACTTCTTCTTCGACGTCGGCCACGGCAACCTGCTGGCGTTCTTCGACTTCCCCGGCCTGGACGTGGGCCCCTACGCCGAGGTGCTGGGCGGCCTGCACCATCTGGCCATCTCGGTCACCAAGGAGTCCTGGAACCACCTGCGCAGCAAACTCGACGCGGCCGGCGTGCCCTACCAGGTCGAAAGCGGCGCGTCGATCTACCTCCGGGACCCCGATGGCGCCCGCATCGAGTTGCTGGCCGACCCGCTCGGCGAGATGTACGGCTCCACCGTCCTCTGAGCCCGCCCGGACCGGCCCGGCTCAGCTCAGCCCCGGGTCGGCGCCGGCACCTCCGGAGACGGGGCCGTGCCCTCCTGCGCGGCCACGCTCCCGCGCCCCACCAGCAGCCAGCCCACGAACGCCACGGCCAGGGCGATGACCACCCCCAGGTTGGCGAAGGCCCAGGTGCCGGCCTTGCCGCCCAGGCCGATCGGGCCGAGCAGATAGCCCTGCCACTTGAGCCAGGACGCCGACGTGTTGACGACCAGGCCCCAGCCGATCACCGTGCCCAGCACCATCAGCGTCACCGCCGTCCAGCGCACGTCGCCGTACCGCCCGGCCGGGTTGTACAGGTCGGCGTCGGTGTAGTCACGCCGCCGCAGCAGCAGGTCGGCCAGCATCACCCCGCACCAGGCCGCGATGGGCACGCCCAGCGTGATCAGGAAGCCCTCGAACGGCCCGATGAAGTTGTGCGAGAAGAACACCACGTAGATGGTGCCCGCCACCATCAGGACGCCGTCGATCATGGCCGCCACGTACCGGGGCGCGCGCAGGCCCGCGGCCAGCAGGGTCAGCCCGGACGAGTAGATGTCCAGCACCGCCCCGCCGACCAGCCCGAGCACGGCCACGATGGCGAACGGGAACAGGTACCAGGTGGGCAGGATGGTGGTCAGCGCGCCGATCGGGTCCGCCGAGATCGCGCTGT